>JAQGMN010000068.1 GCA_028292345.1 Polaromonas sp.
GCCGCATCATGAACCCGACCAATGCGGTGCTCGAAGCCCGCATGGCGGCGCTCGAAGGCGGGATCGGCGCGCTGGCGGTGGCCTCGGGCATGGCGGCGATCGCCTATGCCATCCAGACCATCACCGAAACTGGCGACAACATCGTCGCCTCGTCGGCGCTCTACGGCGGCACCTACAACCTGTTCGCCCACACCTTTCCGCAAATGGGCATCGAGGTGCGTTTTGCCGACCCGCGCGACCCGGCTTCGTTCGCGCCGCTGATCGACGCGCGCACCAAGGCGGTGTTTTGCGAATCGGTGGGCAATCCGCTGGGCAATGTGACCGACATTGCGGGTCTGGCTGCCGTCGCGCATGCTGGCGGTGTGCCGCTGATCGTGGACAACACCGTCTCCACCCCCTACCTGTGCCGGCCTTTCGAGCATGGCGCCGACATCGTTGTGCACGCACTCACCAAGTACCTGGGCGGCCACGGCACGACACTGGGTGGCGTGATCGTGGACAGCGGCAAGTTCCCTTGGGGCCAGCACAAGGCGCGCTTCAAGCGCCTGAACGAGCCCGACGTGAGCTACCACGGCGTGGTGTACACCGAGGCGCTGGGCGAGGCTGCCTACATCGGCCGGGCGCGCGTCGTGCCGCTGCGCAACATGGGCGCGGCGCTGAGCGCGATGGCCGCTTTCCAGATCCTGCAGGGCATCGAGACGCTGGCGCTGCGCATGGACCGCATCTGCGACAACGCCCTGGCCATTGCCTATTTCCTGAAGAACCATCCGAAGGTGGCCTGGGTCAACTACGCCGGCCTGCCCGAGCACCGCGACCATGCGCTGGTGCAGCAGTACATGGCCGGCAAGGCGTCGGGCATCATCAGCTTCGGCGTGAAGTCGCCGCTTGACGCGATGGCGGCGGGCTCGCGCTTCCAGGATGCGCTGCAGCTGTTCACCCGGCTGGTCAACATCGGCGACGCCAAGTCGCTGGCCTGCCATCCGGCCTCGACCACGCACCGCCAGCTCAATCCGGCCGAACTGGCCCGGGCCGGCGTGAGCGTGGACATGGTGCGCCTGTCGGTCGGCATCGAGCACATCGACGACCTGCTGGCCGACCTGGAGCAGGCGCTGGCGGCGGTCTGATGCCCGGCCCCAGCCGGTGACACGGCTGGGAGCGGGCCGGGCATTGACAAGGCGCATGCGCTGATAGCGTTCCGGCAGGTGTGGGGCCTCCAGGCTGCGCGGCCGGTCAGCGCCATCCCAGGCGGGCACGCTGCCAGAGCGCAGGCCGGGAAACTCAGCCTTGCGCACCCCGACCCGTCGGATGCTTCCTACTTTTCAAAGGCCCCCAAGCCGACGGCCAGGCCGATTGGCCGGCTTGCAAACTGGTGTCTCCTTTTCTACCAACGACATCAGGAAACCCATGCCCAACAATCGAGACACTTCCCAGGATACCGACAGCCCCAGCCAGCGCCAGGCCACCAGCCGTCGCGGCTTTGCTTCCATGGACCCCGAGCGGCAGCGCCAGATCGCCAGCCGGGGGGGCAAGGCGGCCCATGCCAGCGGCAATGCGCACCAGTTCAATGCCACCGAAGCGCGTGAAGCCGGACGCAAGGGCGGGCTGGCCGGCCGCCGCTCTGCGTCCTCCGAGTCCAAACCGCAGACCTGACAGGCGCTTCAACCCTTGAACGAAACGATTTCATGCAGGTGTTGAGGATATTCAGCCAATTCGATGCGGCTGAAAAAGCGCGTCATGCTTTGCTGGAGGCGGGCTTTGAACCCGACAGCGTGGAGTTGGTTACGAGGGCCGATGAGGCTGGCGGAGTGCAGGGCAATTTCGTGGCGGGAAATGCCAAGCAAGGCGCGGCGGCTGATGGCAACTATGAGGCCAACTTCAAGAATGTCTCCTATGGCGGCATTCATCTTTTGTCCGCTTTTGCAGCCAGCGCGGATGCGGCAGGCCATGCCATCGCGATCATGGAGCAATTCGGTGGCCACGATATGGATGGCGGCGCGACCTGAACGTCCCCTACCCTGACGCTGCAGGAGTTGCATGCTTGCAACACTGGGAGCCCGTAGCGCTGTACTTCCTTGATCTGGGGCAAGCACAGCCGATGCAATAAAAGCCCCTCTTCAAGGGTTGCGCCAAATCAAGCTTGTTGCCCAGGTGAGGGCGTTTAATAAAAACCGGGAATGTTCCCTGGCCTTTATTCGCTGCCCATCATGAAAAAACAACTCATCGCCGCCGCCATCCTGTCCACCCTGTTGTCGGGTGCCGCATTTGCACAGCAAACCACCGAAGGTCCCTGGATGGTGCGTGCCCGCGCGGTGCATCTGGACAGCGACAACGGCGACAGCACCGGCCTGGGCCTGTCGATGAACAACAAATGGATTCCCGAGGTGGATGTCAGCTATTTCTTCAGCCCGAACCTGGCCGTTGAACTGATCCTGACCGTGCCCCAAAAGCAGACCCTGACTTCCAGCGCCCTGAATGCCAGGGTCGGCACCTTCAAGCACCTGCCGCCCACGCTGCTGGCGCAGTACCACTTTCCGATGAACGGTTTCAAGCCTTATGTGGGCGCCGGCATCAACTACACGCGCTTCAGCTCCGTGGACCTGCTCCCCGGCGTCACCATGGACAAGGACAGCTGGGGCGGAGCCCTGCAAGTCGGCGTGGACATTCCGCTGAGCAAGAGCCTGTACCTCAACCTGGACCTGAAAAAGGTCATGATCCGCACCGATGTGAAGGTGTCAGGCAACAAGATCGGTGAATTCAAGGCCGATCCGCTGCTGTTCGGCGTGGGCCTGGGCTGGCGCTTCTAAGTTCTGCCACCCAGAACAGCTTCTACAAAGCCCTGTCGCGCATTGGCGCGGCAGGGCTTTTTTGCTGCCCGCCGCCCGCCCTGCACGGTCCCGGCCTGCCGGCCCGCGTGCCGCCACCGGCCGCCGAGCGGCTAGACTGCCCGGCATGCCGTCTTCTTCCGACCTTCAAAAGCAACTCGATTCCGCCGAGGATGCCTTGCGGCGCGCCCGGCTGCGGACCATGCAGCGCGTGGCCGGCGGCCTGCTGCTGCTGGCCTTCGGCGTGTTTTGCCTGGCCCGCAGCCTGCTTGGGCTTCACCCGGCCTGGGGCTATGTGTCGGCCTTCGCCGAAGCGGCCATGGTCGGGGCGGTGGCCGACTGGTTTGCCGTGGTGGCGCTGTTCCGGCATCCGCTGGGTATTCCGGTGTGGCACACGGCCATCATTCCGAACAGCAAGGACGGCATCGGCCGCAACCTGGGTCAATTCGTCGAAAGCCATTTCATCACCGAGCAGGGCATTGCCGAGCGCATCCGCCAGGCCAATCCCGCCGGTTTGCTGGGCGCCTGGCTGCTGGCGCCCGGCCATTCCGACCAGCTGGGGCTGGCCCTGGCCAAGGCCGCCCGGGTGGTGCTCAATGCCCTGGACCATGAGGCCATGCGCCTGCTGGTCCAGGGTGCCGCCACCCGGCAGCTGTCGCAGTTCGACCTTGCTTCCAACGCGGGAAAACTGATTGACCTGCTGGTGGCCGGGGGCAGCCACCAGCCATTGCTCGACAGCGTGCTGCGGGAACTCTCCCGCTACCTGGACGAGGAAAAAAACCAGCAGCAGGCCATCGACTTCCTGATTGCAGCGTTCGGCGTCGAGAATGTGTTCTACAAGGTGGGCAGCGCCGCGATAGGCCCGCGGGCGCTGCGCTCGCTTGCCAGGTCGGCCCATGAGGTGCTGCTCGACCCCGTCCATCCGGCCCGGGCGCGTTTTACGGGCTTGGTGCAGGAGTTTGTGCTGCACCTGAAGGACGATCCGGCATGGCATCAGTTCATCGCCCGCCACCAGCGGGAAACGCTCGCCAATGCCCGTGTGCAGGACTTGCTGGGCAGCCTGTGGGGCGTTATCAAGGACCGGCTCCTCGATGACCTGGACCGGGACGAGCCGGCCACGGCCCGGCAGGTGGCGATGCTGGCCGGCAAGGTCGGCGATGCGCTGGCGAACGATGCGCGGCTGGTCGAGGGGATCAACCGCGCGTTTGAGGCGGGCAGCGTCCTGCTGGTGCGCAACCACCGGGGCGAGGTGGGCCAGTTCATCGAGGTGCAACTGGCCCGTTGGAGCCGCGAGGAAATGAGCGACCGCATCGAACTGGCCATCGGCCGCGACCTGCAGTTCATCCGCATCAACGGCACGCTGGTCGGCGGGCTGGTGGGGCTGGCCATCTACACGGTGACCCGGCTGCTGGGCTGAGAGATTGCTTCCGGCTGGGGCACGCCGGTTTTGCCAGCTCCATGCCATGCTATGTTTTATATAGCTGGAAGCGACCGCGCTTCATGCGCAAAAGGCTTATTTCGCTTCTTTACACATGATCTTCTCATGCCGTGGCCTGGAATCTGAGCGGCGCCCTGGTGCCGGGCCGTTGCGGCAGCCGCCACCGGCCATTCGGCTTTTTGAGAGGCGATGCCTGCTCAGGCGCTGCAGCCGAGCAGGATCTGGACCAGGGCCGCCGGCTCGCTGACCATCGGGTCATGGCCGGTTTGCAGCTCAATGTATTGCGCCTTGGGCAGCCAGGCGCCATTCCAGAACAGCGGGTCGCGCGCCCGAAGGCGGCTCGGCGCGATGGTCGCCAGCGCGGGCTGCGTGCAGTTGACAAAGGTGCGCGGCACAGCGGCGACGCGCTGCGCGTCGAACTGCAGCGGCGCCTGGTAGGTGTTGCCGGGGTGCGGCGTCTGGCGGCGCTGGACCCATTCGCGGTCGGCATCCTTGAGGCCGAACACCTCCGGGTCGGGCGGCGGAAAGCTGAAATGCCGCGACGACTGGGCAGCGGCCAGGCGCTGCTGCTGCGTGGCGCTGGATTGCGTGCTGCTCCAGCTTTCGCCAGGCCGGGGCAGCACCGCATCGACATACACCAGGTGCCTGAGGCGCTGGCCCATGCGGTCGGCCACCGCCGTGCCGATCATGCCGGCATAGGAATGCACGGCGAGCACCACATCGGCCAGTTCTTCGGCCTCGATCAGGTTGAGCACGTCGTCGATGTGCGTGTCCAGCGTGATGGCGGGCGACAGCAGGTGGGCGCGCTCGCCCAGGCCGGTCAGCGTGACCGCATGCACCCGGTGGCCCTCTTTTTGCAGCGCCGCCGTCACCCGCTGCCAGCACCAGCCGCCGTGCCACGCGCCATGCACCAGGACAAAATTGGCCATCAGATCACCTGTGTATTTTTCAGTTCCAGCAATTGCGCCTCGGAATAGTTCAGCACCTCGCGCAGCACTTCCCCGGTGTGCTGGCCGAGCAGCGGCGGCGGCAGGCCGCCCCGGCCGGGTTCGCGCACCGGCGTGGCGCTGAGCTTGATCGGGCTGGCCACCAGCGGCAGGTCGCTTTTGAACGGATGCGGCCAGTGCGTGACCATGCCCCGCGCTTCGATCTGCGGGTCGGCAAACACCTCGGCCAGGTTGTTGATGGCGCCGCATGGCACCTTGGCGCCTTCCAGGGCGGCCAGCCAGTCGGCCTTGCCGCGCAGCTTCATGACGCTTTCCAGAATCGGCACCAGCTGCCCCCGATTCTGCACCCGGTCGCGGTTGCGGGCAAACAGCGGATTCACGCCCAGCTCGGGAATGCCGGCGACCTGGCAGAACTTGAGGTACTGCGCGTCGTTGCCTACCGCCAGGATGAGGTATTCCTTGCTGCCGTCGGCCGCGGGCGCGACCTCGAACACCTGGTAGGGCACGATGTTCTGGTGCGCATTGCCGACGCGCTGCGGCACCTTGCCGCTGACCAGGTAGTTGGCGCCCAGGTTGGCCAGCATGGCGACCTGCGTGTCGAGCAGCGCCATGTCCACCTGCTGGCCTTCGCCGGTTTTCTCGGCATGGCGAAGCGCGGCCAGGATGCCGACGGTGGCATACATGCCGGTCATCAGGTCGGCCACGGCGACGCCGACCTTCTGCGGCCCGCCGCCGAGGTCGTCGCGCTCGCCGGTCACGCTCATCAGCCCGCCCATGCCCTGAATCGCATAGTCGTAGCCGGCGCGCTCGGCATACGGGCCGTTCTGGCCGAAGCCGGTGACCGAGCAGTACACCAGGCGCGGGTTCAAGGCCTTCAGCGAGGCATAGTCCAGGCCGTAGCGCGCCATGTCGCCGACCTTGAAGTTCTCGACGAACACGTCGCAATGCAGGACCAGTTCGCGGATCAAGGCCTGGCCGGCGGGCCGGGCAATGTCGCAGGTCACCGAGCGCTTGTTGCGGTTGGCGCCGAGGTAATACGCCGCTTCATGCGTTTCCGCGCCGTCGTCGTTTTTCAGGAACGGCGGCCCCCAGGTGCGGGTGTCGTCGCCGCTGCCGGGGCGCTCGATTTTGATGACGTCGGCCCCCAGGTCGGCCAGCGTCTGGGTACACCACGGGCCCGCGAGGACGCGGGACAGATCGAGAATGCGGATGCCTTGGAGAGAGTTCATGGCCTTATTTTGCCTGCGTATCAGGACGACGCGGAAAGCTCCTGTTTTTATAGCTATAAACCCTTTGCGGGTAAGCGTAAACGGCCTGTTTTTCTATAAATTTCATGGTTTGGGTGGCGCCGTGCTCCGGTCCACGTAGGGGCGCGCCTGCAGCAGCGCGATGCGCTCGCCCACGGTGGCCCATTCGATGTCCTGGTCCACGCCGTGGAACAGCTGCTTGACGGCTGCGCCGACGCCGGCCAGGCGCAGCACCAGCGCGTCGTTCAGCACGATGCGGCCGGCCTCGACCGGCACTTCCTTCACGCCGCCGCTGGCATTGAGCTGCAGCGCGGTGGTGTCGGCCGACCGGCTGAGCACCTGGATGGCCTTGGACCAGCTCGAATACATGACCTGCTCGGCCACCCGCTCGCCTTCGACCACCCGGATGCCGATGCCGCGCTTGGCCGAGATGTAGGTGACGTGCCAGCCGGTGGCGGTGAACGGGTCGCGCGTGATCATCACGCCGGCATTGGCCGCGTCGATGGCGGCCTGCACGAAAACGCCCATCATCACCGCGTCGCTGCGAAAGCGCGCCGCGCTGCGCGCTTCCCAGGCTTCAAAGTTGAACACCGAGGCCCAGACCGTCTTCACCGCGCGCTCCAGCGCCTCGCCGGTCTTCACATTCGGCACGGTGGAATAGAGGCCGGCGCCGCTGAAGCCCGGCAAGTCCTCGGAATTGGACGAGCTGCGCACGAACACGCCCTGGCCGCCCAGCTGGCCTTGCCAGCGCGCCTGCCATTCGGCCGCCGTGGCGCGGTCCACCGGCCACTGCACGATCTCGCCGCGCAGCCGGGCCAGCGCCTCCTTGCGAACCTTGGGGTCGGTGCCAAAGCCCGGCAGCCGCTGCATTTGCGCCACCCGGTCGGCCAGGCGGTGGGCGCGCATGAAGCGGTCGTAATGCGAAAAGGGAATGCAGAAACCATCGGGAACAAAGGTGTCCGCAATGCCCACCGCCTGCAAGGCGCCCAGGTTGGCGGCCTTGGCGCCGCATTGCGCGCTGTGCCGGGGCCGCAGGGCGACCAGCGGCCACAGCCGGGTTTCATTCAGGTCGGGCCTGGCGGTTGACACCATTTCTTGGCGGTTCAACTTGGTTTGGCGAAGCTGCCAGGCCGCGATTTCCGGCGGCGTCAGCCGGCGCAGCTCGTAGCCCGAGGCCGCCACCTTCAGCTCGACCCATTGCCCCTCGTGCTGGCGCAGCAAACCGGCCGCATCGCGCAAGTAGGCATTTGGAATGCCCCAGCCCTTGGCCAGCAGATTGACATGCGACAGCACGGTCGAGGCCCGTTCGGTCAGCACGCCGGCGACGGGCGGAAGGCTGAGCGGCACCTGCCGGAGCAGGGCAATGTCGCCCGGCCGCAGCGTGTCCGCGTCGCCGGCTTGCTCGACGATGCGCAGCCGGCCGGTGGCCGTGCCCGGGTTGAGCGCCATGAAGGCTTGCCCGCGAATCAGCGATTCCTGCGTCACGAAGGCCAGGCCCGTCTTCTGCGCCAGGCGGTCGTGCAGCGTCGAGCTGGTCTTGAGCTTTAGGGGCGCGAAAAAGCTGGCCTTGAGCATCTGGTCGGCCTGGCGCAGCAGCGGCTCGGTCAGCTGGTCGCCTTCCCAGAATTCGTAGGTGAAGCCGGCCAGGCCGGGCTGCCGGCTGAGCGTGCCGAACACAAAGCGGCGGTCGGGCCGCAGGTAGTTGCTTTTGATGGCCTGCTCGTCGGCGCGCGGCGTCAAGCCGGTCTGGCGCACGAAATGCTCGTGCAGGCCAAAGCGCGGCGTGTTGATGTAATGCAGGCGCGCCGGGTTGGGCAGCCGGTCGATGGCGAACATCACATGCGCCAGCGCCATCGCCGTGCCGGGGTTGTGGACGCGGGCCAGCGCGTCGAATTCGGCCTGGCTGCGCAGGGCGGGCAGGGCATCGGGCACGCGGACCGGCGCCTGGCTGGCGGCCGGCGCCGGCTGGGCCTGCACGCCAGGCGCCATGCACAGCCCGGCCAGCAGAGGCAAAAGCGGAAGGGCGAATTTCATGGCGTGGCTGGCGTTGCTTGGATGTAAGGCTAAAGCGCAGTTTAGGGCGAACCACTGCGGGTTTCAATCAGCCTTGCTTCCCGGCTTGTTGCAAGCCATGCGGCATATTGCTCCTTAATCCATGGCTGTAAACGCAAGCCAGCCTTGCGGAGGAGGCATTTTTGATTCTTTAAAACACCTTCGTGCGCAGCGCTGCCGGTTGACGCCATCGCGCAATGCCCGGCCGGCGCTTCAGTACTGCTTGTACGGCAGGAACTTGCCCGACAGCACCACGTTGACGCGGTCGCCCTTGGGGTCGGGCTGACGCACGATGTCCATCGA
This sequence comes from Polaromonas sp., assembly GCA_028292345.1. Taxonomy (GTDB): domain Bacteria; phylum Pseudomonadota; class Gammaproteobacteria; order Burkholderiales; family Burkholderiaceae_C; genus Polaromonas. The sequence continues at coordinate 8,810 of JAQGMN010000068.1, forward strand.
AAAATCAATCGCGCTCATGATGCCGTCGCCGAATTCCTCGTGGATCAGCTCCTTGATGGTCGTGCCGTAGACGCTGACGATCTCGTACCAGCGGTAGATCAGCGGGTCGGTCGGCACGGCGGTGGCTAAAGAGCCTTTGTAGGGCACGACCTGAAGCCATTTGCGCTCTTCCTCGCTCAGGCCGAAGATGTCGCCGACGATGGCGGCCTGCGCCGGGTCGAACGTCATCTGGCCCAGGCAGCCGGCCGTGACCCATTCCTTGCTCAAGCCGACGGCCTGGGCCACCGATTCCCAGGTGATGCCCTGGCTGACCTTGGCGGTGATGATTTTTTCGGTGATGTCGTTGCGGTTCATGGCGGCTTTCGGCAGGGGTTGAAGGAATGGCCGGGCATCTTGCAAGCATCGTGCCCGGCGCGGGGCCGCGCCGATTGCCTGTAAAGTGCAGGGCCTGCTGGTGGGCAGCAGTTTTTGACAAGGTCAGGACGCGCTTCATGCTCCAATTTTC
>JAQGMN010000089.1 GCA_028292345.1 Polaromonas sp.
ACATGAAGACCAGCGCCTGGATCGGCGCCTATGAAAAGAACAACGTGCTGACCGGCCTGGCCTGCGGCCTGCGCGGCAAGGCGCAGATCGGCAAGGGCATGTGGGCCATGCCCGACCTGATGGCCGCGATGCTGGAGCAGAAAATCGGCCACCCCAAGGCCGGCGCCAACACCGCCTGGGTGCCCAGCCCGACCGCCGCGACGCTGCATGCGCTGCATTACCACCAGGTGCTGGTCAGCGACGTGCAAAAGGAGCTGGAAAAGATCGACGCCAATGCCGAGCGCGACAACATCCTGAACGGCCTGCTGACGATTCCCGTGACGGCCACGCCGAACTGGTCGGATGCCGAAAAGCAGCAGGAACTCGACAACAACGCGCAGGGCATCCTGGGCTATGTGGTGCGCTGGATCGACCAGGGCGTCGGCTGCTCGAAGGTGCCCGACATCCACAACATCGCGCTGATGGAAGACCGCGCCACGCTGCGCATTTCCAGCCAGCACATGGCCAACTGGCTGCACCACGGCGTGGTGACCAAGGCACAGATCACCGAAACCATGGAGCGCATGGCCGCCGTGGTCGATGGGCAGAACGCGGGCGACCCGCTGTACAAGCCGATGGCCGGTCACTTCGACACGTCGGCCGCCTACAAGGCCGCGTGCGACCTGGTGTTCAAGGGCCTGGCGCAGCCCAGCGGCTACACCGAGCCGCTGCTGCATGCCTGGCGGCTGAAGGTCAAGGCGGGAACGGCCTGATTCCGGCGACCCACTTTGCTATTGATTGAATAGCTGCTTGCGCAGACTGGCTGTGCGCCAGCGGCCTTTTGACTTGCCATAAAAACAAAACGGCGCCTTGGGGCGCCGTTTTCGCTCTTTTAGCCCCTTGCCCCTAATCGCGCCTGAATTCGAATTGAAATTCACACAGCCGGGCGTTTGTGGTTGATAATTGCTGCACTGCAACATTTTTTACAAAGGCTACCCATGTTCACCAACACCTCTTTTGAATCCATCGCCAAAACCATGAAGGAAAATGCAGAAAAGTTCAATCCTGCCGCTTCCCAGGAAGCGTTCAAGCCGGTGATGGAACAACTCAAGGCCTGGGGTGACCTGGCACAAAAGCAGGCGCAGGTTGCGCAGGCCGCCGTGGCTGAAACCGTCGAGTCCTTCAAGAACATCAAGGAGCCGAAAGCCGCTTTTGAAGCCATGAAGGCATCGGCGGAAAACAGCGTTGCCCTGGCATCGCAGAACCTGAAAGAGGTCACGGCGCTGGGCTTTGCGCAGTTCCAGACCAGCATCGACGCGCTGCAAAAGGCGCATCCGGCACCGGAAGCTTTTGCCGGCATGGCCAAAGGCCTGAAGGATGCGGCCACCACGGCGGAAAACGCGCTGGAATCGGCCATGAAGAACGGTGCCGCCGCCGTCAAGAAGGCCCGCAGCGCTTAACTCGAAACCTCCGCGCCACGGCGGACTGGCCAGCTTCTTCAAGCCGGCCAGGACCGCCTTGCTTTCAGGCGGCAGACCGCCGCCGAATGGCGCTCCATGAAAAAACCCGGCCCCTGCGCCGGGTTTTTTCATGGGCCCGCCCAGGCCGGACCCTGACAGCCGCCGGGCGCCCGGGCGGGCACCGCTTCCCGGCACCATGGGTCGCTGCCTTCGGCGGGCCCGCACGCAGGGGTAAACTTCCATCCCGAGAGGACTTGACGTTCGTCCCGGGGCGCTCGGAAAGCTGCGTGCAGTTTGCGTCTCGACGGTGTCAACCTTCGGCCAAGCGGGGCTTTCAGGTTCAAGACAGGACCGTCCCCTATATTGCCAGGTCAGCTCATCACCACTCCACAGCCACAGGATCACCATGACAGCCGGAAAATCAAAAATCATCTACACGCTCACCGACGAGGCGCCGTTGCTGGCGACCTGGTCTTTTTTGCCCGTCGTGCGCGCCTTCACCGCGCCGGCCGGCATTGAAGTCGCCGAGAGCGACATCTCGGTGGCCGCGCGAATTTTGGCCGAGTTTCCCGAGTTCCTGACCGACGCGCAGAAAGTGCCCAACACGCTGGCCGAACTGGGCCGCCTGACGCAGGAGCCCGACACCAACATCATCAAGCTGCCCAACATCAGCGCCTCGCAGGGCCAGCTGGTCAGCGCCATCAAGGAACTGCAGTCCAAGGGCTACCACCTTCCCGACTATCCCGACAACCCCAAGACCGACGCCGAGAAAGACATCCGCGCGCGTTATGCCCGCTGCATCGGCAGCGCCGTCAACCCGGTGCTGCGCGAAGGCAACTCGGACCGCCGCGCGCCCCGGGCCGTCAAGGAATATGCCCGCAAGAACCCGCATTCGATGGCCGATTGGAGCCAGGCCTCGCGCTCGCACGTCTCGCACATGCACCACGGCGATTTTTATCACGGCGAAAAGTCGCTGACGCTGGACAAGGCCCGCGATGTCAGGATGGAACTGAGCACCCAAGGCGGCAAGACGATTGTTTTGAAGCCCAAGGTGTCGCTGCTGGCCGGCGAGATCATCGACTCGATGTTCATGAGCTGCAAGGCACTGTGCGACTTCTACGAGCGTCAGATCGAAGATGCACACAAGTCCGGCGTGATGTTCTCGCTGCACGTCAAGGCCACCATGATGAAGGTGTCGCATCCCATCGTATTCGGCCATTGCGTGCGGATCTTCTACAAGGAAGCATTCGAAAAACACGGCGCACTGTTCGATAGTCTGGGCGTGAACGTTGATAACGGCATGGTCGATCTATATAACAAGATTGCCA
>JAQGMN010000100.1 GCA_028292345.1 Polaromonas sp.
CAGCCCACGCCCGGGCAACTGCAGGACCTGCTGTTCGCCTGGACCGTCGCCAAGTACGTCAAGTCCAACGCCATCGTGTTCTGCGCCGGCGGCATGACCCTGGGCGTGGGCGCGGGCCAGATGAGCCGCCTGGACTCGGCGCGCATCGCCAGCATCAAGGCCGGGCATGCCGGTCTGTCGCTCAAGGGCACGGCGGTGGCGAGCGATGCCTTCTTCCCGTTCCGCGACGGGCTGGACGTGGTGGTCGATGCGGGCGCGGCTTGCGTCATCCAGCCCGGCGGCTCGATGCGCGACCAGGAAGTGATCGATGCCGCCGACGAGCGCGGCGTGGTCATGGTGCTGACCGGTGTGCGCCATTTCAGGCATTGAGTCTGTCGCCGGCGGATCGCTGGCCTGGAAGAAAAAAAGCGGCCTCGGCCGCTTTTTTTATAAGAAATAAGGTGTTTGCGCAAGGTGGGTATGCGCAATCAGCTATTGTATTAATAGCAAATAACGGCGCAAGGATGTTTCCACCTCAACCGCCACTCCTGTTCAGAGGGTCGCGAAATAGCGGGTTGCCGCGTCCACCGTGGCGTCAATGTCCTCGGCCGTGTGCGCCGCGCTGACAAAGCCGGCCTCGTAGAGCGCTGGCGCGTAATACACGCCGCTGTCCAGCATGGCGTGGAAAAACCGGTTGAACGCCGGGCTGTCGGTCTTCATGACCTGCGGATAGTTCTGCGGCAGCGTGCCCAGCAGGAAAAAGCCGAACATGCCGCCTTCGCTGTCGCCGCAAAACGGCACGCCGGCCTGGTGTGCCGCATGGGTCAGGCCCTCCACCAGACTGCTGGTGCGCGCGCCCAGGGCCTCGTAAAAGCCGGGCTTCTGGATTTCGCGCAGTGTGGCCAGGCCGCAGGCGGTGGCGATCGGGTTGCCCGACAAGGTCCCCGCCTGGTACACCCCGCCCAGCGGCGCCAGGTGCTCCATCACCGCGCGGCTTCCGCCAAAGGCCGCCATCGGCATGCCGCCGCCGATCACCTTGCCCAGCGCGGTCAGGTCGGGCTTGAAGCCGGGAATGCTTTGCGCATAGACGCTTTGCGCGCCGCCCAGCGCCACGCGAAAGCCCGTCATCACCTCGTCGAACACCAGCAGCGCGTCGTATTGCGTGCAGAGTTCGCGGCAGCGCTTGATGAAGGGAACGCTGGCGCGCACGAAGTTCATGTTGCCGGCAATCGGCTCGATCATCAGGCAGGCAATGTCGCGGCCGTGCAGCGAAAAGGCCTCTTCGAGCTGGGCGATGTGGTTGTATTCGAGCACCAGCGTGTCCTTGACCACCTCGGGCGGAACGCCGGCGCTGGTCGGGCTGCCGAAGGTCGCCAGGCCCGATCCGGCCTTGACCAGCAGCGCGTCGGAGTGGCCGTGGTAGCAGCCCTCGAACTTGACGATCTTGCTCCGTCCCGTCGCCCCGCGCGCCAGCCGGATCACGCTCATCGTCGCCTCGGTGCCGGAACTGACCAGCCGCACCATTTCGATGGAGGGCACCAGCTTGACGATTTCCTCGGCCATCTCGACCTCGCGCTCGGTCGGCGCGCCGTAGGAAAAGCCTTCGAGCACGGCTTTTTGCACCGCTTCGACCACCGCCGGATGGCCGTGGCCCAGGATCATCGGCCCCCAGGAGCCGATGTAGTCGATGTAGCGCTGGCCGTCGGCATCCCAGAAGTACGCGCCCTGCGCGCGCTGGATGAAACGCGGCGTGCCGCCCACGGCCCTGAACGCCCGGACCGGCGAGTTGACGCCGCCGGGAATCAGCTTCTGGGCGCGTTCGAACAGGCAGGCGTTGCGGGACGTGGTCGTGGAGAGGGCGGGCTTAGTGTTTGGTGGTTCCATTGGGAGGGAAATCGAGAGGTGGATTGGAAGTCAGTCCGGCATCGTCGGTGCCGTCGGCCGTTTCGTCGTCAGGCTCTTCATCGAGCTCGGCCTGCGCCCAGAACAGCCGGTCCGGAACGATGTGGCCCATGCCGGGGTGGAACCCGGCGTCCAGGCTGTGGTCCAGGTAAGTCAGCGCTTCGGACGTGGCGGCCTGCAGGTCGTGGCCGTTGGCCAGCAGGGCGCACAGCGCGGCCGAGAGGGTTTCGCCGGCACCTTCGAAGACCGCCTCGAAACGCTCGAACTTCTCGCTGTAGAGCACGGCCTGCGGCGTGGCGAGCACGTTGTCGATGAACTGGTCCGGCAGCGGGATGCCGGTCACCAGCGTGTAGGGAACGCCCAGCGCGGCAGCCGCCTTGGCAATGTCGCGGGCCGACGGATTGCGCTCGGTGGACCAGTCGGGCAGCAGCCAGCGCCAGAGCGTGCTGTGGTTGCCGATCAGGAGGGTAACTTGCGGAAGCATCAGTTCGCGAAAGGCATCGAGGTAGCTGTCGATCTCGCTTTCCTCCCACCACGACAGGCTGGGCATGTAGGCCACGAGCGGCACATCCGAATAGTCGGAGGCAATTTCGGCAATCGTGCTGATGTTCTCCGGGCTGCCGACAAAACCGACCTTGATGGCGGCCACCGGCATGTCTTCCAGCGCGGCGCGCGCCTGCTCGGTGACGGCCTCGTCGTCGAACGGCAAATGGTCGAAAATTTCCGCCGTGTCGCGCAGGTAGGTACCGGTGACAACCGACAGCGGATGGGCGCCTGCCGAGGTGATGGCGGTGATGTCTGCCGTGAGGCCGCCAGCGCCGCTCGGGTCATTGGCGTTGAACGTCATGACGCACGCGGGTGACGCATCGCTTTCCTCGATCTGGAGTTGCCGGCTGTCCAGTTCAGGTGTGTGGGGGTTTGCCATAGGCTTTGATTTTGCCCTGTGCACGAATAAGCAACGCCGTCTAGATACAATTGTTGCATTCTATTCGAAGGCAATTTAAGCTGTGACTCAATCAATGACCTGGATGTGTTTGATCTGTGGATGGATTTACGACGAGGCGCTCGGCGCGCCTGAACATGGCATTGCCGCAGGCACGCCGTGGAGCCAGGTGCCGATGAACTGGACCTGTCCTGAATGCGGGGCACGCAAGGAAGATTTTGAAATGGTTCAGATGTAGGCATCCGGCTTGCTTGCTGAAATTTGGCCCAAGTGAACCCAACTGCTTCGGCGGCTGCAAAACAGGAGTAACACCGTGAGCATTTTCAGTTCCGGGCTGAAGGTATTGGTCATCGATGACAGCAATACGATCAGGCGCAGCGCAGAGATATTCCTGAAGCAGGGAGGGCATGAGGTAATGCTCTCTGAGGACGGCTTTGACGCCCTGTCCAAGGTCAATGACTTCCAGCCCGACCTCATCTTTTGCGACATCCTGATGCCGCGCCTGGATGGCTACCAGACCTGCGCAATCATCAAGCGCAATGCCAAATTTTCAAACGTGCCCATTGTGATGCTGTCGTCCAAGGATGGCGTATTCGACAAGGCGCGTGGGCGCATGGCCGGCTCGCAGGACTACCTGACCAAGCCATTCACCAAAGATCAGCTGCTGCAAACCGTTCAGGCTTTGGGCGCTGCAAAACAAAAGGAAATTTAAATGGCAATCAATAAAGTGCTGGTGGTGGACGACTCGAAAACCGAGTTGATGTTCCTGACCGATTTGCTGGTGAAAAACGGTTTCAGCGTCAAGACGGCGGAAAACGCAGAAGACGCCTTTCGCCGCCTGGCCGAGGAAAAGCCCGAACTGATTCTCATGGACGTGGTCATGCCGGGGCAGAACGGCTTCCAGCTGACCCGCGCCATCGCGCGTGACCCCCAGTATGCGGATATTCCCATCATGATGTGCACCAGCAAGAACCAGGAAACCGACCGGGTCTGGGGCATGCGTCAGGGCGCGCGTGACTACATCACCAAACCGGTCAATGCCGGCGAACTGATGGCCAAGATCAAGGCTCTCGGCTGAGCTTTGGCATAAACCCACACCATGGCAAACAGACAAGCCCTCAAAGAGCTGCAAACGCGTCTGGCGGCGCGATTGCAGCTTGCCAAGACACTGGGCATCGCGCCCTCCTGGCTGGCCGTCCAGGCCGGTGAAAAAAAATACCTTTTCCCGCTGGACCAGTCGGGCGAAATTTTTCCCTGGGCTGGAATCCAGCCGGTTTCCTATACGCAGTCCTGGTTTTTGGGCGTGGCCAGCTTGCGCGGCGGACTTTATGGCGTGGTGGACCTGGCTGGCTTTGTCGACGGCCAGGCGTGCGTTTCCCGAAGTGAACTTGCGCGCACCGAGTCGCGTCTCGTTTCGCTCAACAGCGCCCTTGAAGTCAATTGCGTCTTGCTGATCGACAAACTTGCGGGCCTGCGCAAACAGGATGACTTCGTCGATTTTTCAGCACCGGCGCCTGGTGCCGCTGCGTTTTTTGGACACCAGTACATCGATCTCAATGGCGAAGGCTGGCAGGAAATCAATCTGCAATTGCTTGCACAACAGGTTGATTTTTTAACCATTGCCGCCTAAAGCAATTTGGCGTCCGTTTTACCCGTTTTATGAAGGCTCATTCATGTCTGTTCTAGAAAATATCCAGAAGCTGTTTAAAACGAAGCCAGAGAGGCCTGAGGGCAGCACAAGCAATTTTGGCATGACGGATGAGCTTGATGCCCGCAGCCTGACGGCAGGCGGTCGGGTGAATGCAGCAGAAGCGCAAGAGGGGAATTTCTCGACCAGCAGCATGGCGGTTGCTGAAGACGGCATGCTGATGACTACCGAGCTTCTCAGCCTTCCGGTGCTGGGCGTGCGGCCGCTTGGCGAGCACCAGAAGATATTGGTCGTGGCGCTTGGGCTTGCCGTTGCCACCCTGGCGGTGGTCACATTTTTTGCGCTCAGCAAGTCAGACCGCGTTGCGCAGCAGGTGGCGGCGACCGGACAGGCGCTGATGCAGTCACAGCGCCTTGCCAAATCGGCTTCGCAGGCACTGGTGGGAAGCGCCCAGGCCTTTCCGGATGTGCGTGAAAGTTCCGATGTCCTCAGCAAGACGGTGGCCGGAATGAAGTCGGGCGACGACACCCTGCGCCTGTCGGCGGTAAGTGGCGCGTTGCAGCCTGAAGTGGAAAAGGTCACGCCGCTGGTCGAGCGGGCCGGACAGAATGCAAATATCGTGATGGCCCAGAAAGCCATCCTGCTGCAAGTGGGTGAGGCCTTGCGCACCATCAACCGGCAGTCCTCCGACCTGCTCGAAATTGCCGAGACTGTGTCCTCGCTCAAGCTTCAGCAAAACGCCGCGCCGACAGAGATCTCCGCCTCCGGCCAGCTGGTGATGCTGACCCAGCGGATCGGCAAGTCGGCCAATGAGTTCCTGACCATGGAAGGCGTCAGTCCCGAGGCGGTCTTCCTGCTGGGCAAAGACCTGAATTCATTCAAGGAAATTGCCCAGGGCCTGCTCGATGGCAGCCCTGAGCTGCGTCTGGGCGCATCAAAAGACACGCAGACGCGAGAGCGCCTGGAAGCCCTGATCGCACTGTATGAAAAAACGCGTGTCCAGGCGGGCGCCATTCTGGGCAATCTCCAGGGGCTGGTGTCAGCCCGCGAAGCGCAAGCTTCCATCATTGCCGACAGCGAACCCCTGCGCCGTGATCTTGAGGATTTGCAGGAAAAGCTGTCTTCCCAGACGGGTCTGGGCATCGGGGCGCTGGCGACTCTGGTTGCCGCAGCCTTGGTTGCCTTGCTGTGCGCAGCGGGTCTGGCTCGCCTGCAGGTGATTGACAGCCAGCAGCGCCAGGCCGTGGCCGAAGGTCAGCGGCAGGACGCCAAAAGCCAGGAACAGGATGCCAAGCGCGTCAACGATGCCAACCAGGCGGCCATTTTGCGTCTGATGAATGAATTGCAGAACGTGGCCGAAGGTGACCTGACACAGGAAGCCACCGTGACCGAGGACATCACCGGCGCCATTGCCGACTCGGTCAATTACACGGTGGAAGAATTGCGCCAGCTGGTCGGCAATGTGCAGGACACGGCGACCCGGGTTGCGCAGACGACGGCGCGCGTGGAAAACACCTCTACGGAACTTCTGGCCGCTTCGACCCAGCAGCTTCGCGAGATTCGTGAAACCGGCCAGTCGGTGCTTGACATGGCGACCCGGATCAATGAAGTGTCCACCCAGGCCCAGGAATCGTCTTTGGTCGCACGCCAGTCGCTGACGGCGGCCGAATCGGGTCTGCAGGCGGTGCAAAACGCCATTGGCGGCATGAACTCCATCCGTGACCAGATCCAGGAAACCTCCAAGCGCATCAAGCGCCTGGGCGAGTCGTCGCAGGAAATTGGCGAAATCACCGAACTGATTTCGGACATTACCGAACAGACCAACGTGCTGGCGCTGAACGCCGCCATCCAGGCCGCATCGGCCGGTGAAGCCGGACGATGCTTCTCGGTGGTGGCCGAGGAAGTGCAGCGGCTGGCCGAACGGTCGGCCGACGCGACGCGCCAGATCTCGGCGCTGGTGAAGGCGATTCAGACGGACACGCAGGACGCGGTCGCC
>JAQGMN010000101.1 GCA_028292345.1 Polaromonas sp.
GTTTGTGGCGACCCTGCAACATATTTGGAAGAAACGCCGCTCTCTGTCAGACGAAGGCTATAGCGAGCTTGAAGCCCAGAATGTGTGTGGCACAATCAATGTAACTCCTTGAGTGATGGTCACTTGAGGCGTGTAATCTTAATAATCGCAGCAAGTCTGCGGCTTTTCTCTAGAGGAGAATCATGAACAAACTCAACAAAGTGGCAATGTTGTTTGCTTCCGCAGCGCTTGTTACCGCCGCTGGTGCGCAAACAATCGACAACTGGAAAAACGGCAACAATGAGTTGGTCTGGAAAAACGGTACCAATGAACTGTGCTGGCGCGACAACTTCTGGACCCCGGCAACCGCTGCTCCAGGTTGTGATGGTGCCATTGTTCCTGTAGTTGCTCCTGCTCCTCCTGTGGCTGTTGCTCCTCCTGTAGCCGCTCCTGCTGTAGTTCCTGTGGCTCCCCCAGCTGCTACCAAGGTCACCTACGCTGCTGATGCCTTCTTTGACTTTGACAAGTCAGTGATCAAGCCAGCTGGCAAGGAAAAGCTCGATGACCTGATCGGCAAGATCAAGGATATCAACCTCGAAGTCATTATCGCTGTTGGTCATACTGACTCGGTCGGCAGTGATTCTTACAACCAGAAGCTGTCGGTTCGCCGTTCAGAGGCTGTGAAGGCTTATCTGGTGTCCAAGGGCATTGAGAAAAACCGTGTGTATACCGAAGGCAAGGGCGAGAAACAGCCCGTTGCTGACAACAAAACCGCTGAAGGCCGCGCGAAAAACCGCCGCGTCGAAATCGAAGTGGTTGGTACCCGCGCCAACAAGTAATTCTTTTCGAATTGCCTAATAAACCGCGCTTTTGCGCGGTTTTTTTATGCCTCAACGATAATAGTCAGATGCCCACGACTAAAAATTTTGATCCCGCAGAACTCGCTAAATTTTCTGACCTTGCCCATCGCTGGTGGGATAAAGAAAGCGAGTTCCGTCCATTGCACGAAATTAATCCGCTAAGGCTTGACTGGATTTCCAGTCTGGTGCCACTGAATGGTTTGCGCGTGCTTGATGTCGGTTGTGGCGGCGGCATTCTGGCAGATTCAATGGCACGCAGAGGCGCAACCGTGCTCGGAATAGATCTGGCAAGCAAGGCATTGAAAGTCGCCCAGCTTCACGCGCTTGAGGCTCAGACCCAGGGAGTCGAGTACCGTGAAATCAGTGCAGAGACGCTCGCAGCAGAGCAACCCGGCACTTTTGATGTGGTTACCTGTATGGAAATGCTGGAGCATGTGCCGAATCCGGCCTCTGTAGTGAAAGCCTGCGCTGCTTTGGCCAAACCCGGTGGTTATGTTTTCTTTTCGACCATTAACCGAAATGCCAAAGCATTTCTCTTCGCCATCGTCGGTGCAGAATATGTGCTCAACATGTTGCCTCGGGGTACGCATGAATATTCGAAATTGATCAAACCCAGCGAGCTTGCGCGTTATTGCCGGACAGCCGATCTCGATTTTTTGCAGACCAAGGGTCTTGAATACAACCCCCTAACGCGCCACTACTGGCTCAGTACCAATACCAGTGTGAACTATCTTGTGGCTACCCAAAATCCTGGATCAGCGCGAACCCATGTCGAAGATGAATTGCCAGCGACATGTTAAGTAACGTAAGCGCAATACTGTTTGATTTGGACGGTACGCTCATCGACAGCGCTCCCGATTTGGGCGCAGCAGCTGACAAGATGCGCACCGACAGATCACTTGAGTCACTGCCTTTGTCACTCTATCGTCCAATGGCAGGTGCAGGGGCCAGAGGAATGCTTGCCGTGGCTTTTGGCCTGACGCCTGATGACGCAGCATTTGAAACGTTGAAAGAAGAGTTTTTTTTCAACTATGAAGCACGGCTGGTAAAAAATACCTATGCTTTCGATGGCGTAGCCGAACTCATTGCCCGAATATGTGAATCGGGTTTCAAATGGGGTGTGGTTACCAACAAATCAGCTCGGTTTACACTTCCGCTGACCCGGGCAATGTCACTTTTTAACACCGCGCAGACCATCATCAGCGGCGATACCACCTCTCATGCGAAGCCACATCCTGCACCGTTGCTTGAAGCGGCGCGGCAACTTGAATTGCCCCCGGGCCGCTGCGTTTACGTCGGTGATGATGAACGCGATATCGTCGCAGGTCGTGCAGCTGGCATGCCCACAGTCGCTGCGGCCTATGGTTATTTGGGCAATGTCGGCGATACCGAAAGTTGGAATGCAGACTTTACGATCGTCAAACCCTCCGAACTCTTGAATTTATTGAAACTAGCTTAAAATACAGGTCTTGGGGCTGCATTGGTTTCGACGTGGGTTCGGACGCGGCGTGGTGCATGTCGAGCTGAGTGTGCTCGTAAAACTGATTCAAACAAACTAACTGCAAACGACGAACGTTTCGCACTCGCAGCTTAATTGCCTGTGAGCTTTACAACAGCAGGCCGATGGGCTGGGCAAGGGGTTCTTAGCGCAAGTTAAGGATTCCAGGCTGTAAAGATAATTTTATCGGCTGGTCTCGGGCTGGGTACCTTAACCCGGGACAAGAAAATAGGGTGCTGGCGTCCTGCATAGCGTGCGACTGCGCGATACAGGTGGCGAGACTTAAATCAGACCGCTAAACATGTAGATCTGCCCGAACAAGGCTTGCGGACGGGGGTTCAAATCCCCCCAGCTCCACCATACGACCCGACAAAGGCCGCTAACGACATACAGTTAGCGGCTTTTTTCTTTTTCCATGGCATTTCTGAGCTCAGGCCTGCGACCCTTCACAACTGGGATTCCATCAGTAAAGCCAGCCGCTCCATGAATTTTTCTTTGAGGGGCCGGGCTGCCCATTGCTCGTAAGTCACTTGCCGGGAATTTTTTAAATCGGCTTCGAAAATACGGGTCTGGCGCTCGGCGAAGGCCGTGTCGTAAATGTTCAGGTTGGCCTCGTCGTTCAGGCGGAACGACCGATTGTCGAAATTGGTCGAACCGACCGACACTAGCAAATTGTCCACAATCATCACCTTGCAGTGGTACATGCTGGGAATGTATTCATGGATCTTGGCGCCGGCCTTGAGCAGCGGTCCCCAGGTGCCGCGAGAGGCTGCGCGCACCGTGTCGGTATCGATGATTTCTCCGGGCGTGATGATTCGGATTTTCACGCCGCGCTTGAGCGCATCGGTCAGTACCTTGGTGGTCAGTTCATCGGGGACAAAATAGGCGCTGGACAGGTCAATCGCGTCCTTGGCGGCGGTGATGGACAACTGGTACATCAGCTGCATGCTTTCACTGCCGCCCGACGGCGAGCTTGAGAAGACCTGGGCGTCGATGTTGCCCAGGGCTTGCAGCGCCGGAAAGTAGTTCTCGCCATGCATGACCTGGCCGGTGACCTTGAGCCAGTTATCCATGAAGACCGCCTGCATCTGCGCCACGGCCGGGCCTTCGATGCGGAAATGCGAATCGCGCCAGTGGTCGGCATCCTGGCCGTTGCCGGTCCATTTGGGGGCAATGCCGACGCCACCCGTGAATCCTGTCTTGCCATCGACCACCAGCAGTTTGCGGTGGGTTCGGTTGTTGAGCCGGTGCAGGTTGTACCAGTTCGGCTTGTGGAACTTGCGGATCTGCACGCCAGCATTTTTCATTTCGTCCAGAAAGCCTTCGTCGATCTTGGCGCTGCCGACCCAGTCCATCAGCACATGCACCTTCACCCCGGCCTTGGCACGCTCGGACAGCGCATCGGCGAACTCGCGGCCAATATCGCCCGACCAGTAGATATAGGTCTCGAAGGTGATGCTCTGCTGCGCGCCGCGTATCGCCGTCAGCATGGCCGGGAAAATCTGGTCGCCGTTGACCAGCTCCTGCGCCCGATTGCCACCCACCAGCGGCGGACCCAGCAGCGTGCCGATGGCGCGGCGAAACTGGGGGTCTTGTGTCGAATACAGGCGGGGAAGTTCGCGGCTGACGTCTTTTTCACCGCTGCTGAAGTTCACCACCATCAGCAGGCCGATCAGCGTCAGAAAAAACGTGGCGGCAACCGCCAGTGCAAGTCGTCTATTTTTTATCATTGTGAAAGGGCAAGGTTTCAGGAGAGGGTGAAATGCCTGAGCCCGTCTCCACCAGTTCAAGCTCAAGCATTATTCGGCAGGTCAGCCACTTTGTCGAAAGCCAACGCCCTGTGGACCGGTAGTCCGGCAGCCTGACTCGGAAGGCGACAATAGCGACATGGCAAAAACACACATGCAATTGCAGGAAATACTTTTTTCCCAGGGTTTTGGGACGCGGCGCGTCTGCGCAGGGCTGGTTCAACAGGGTTTTGTAACTGTGGCGGGCGCACCGTGTACCGATCCAGCTATGGATTTTGTAGCGGATGGGCTGCAGTTCACGGTCCAGGGCGTGGCATGGGAATACCATGAAAAAGCCTACCTGATGCTGCACAAGCCCGCCGGCTATGAATGCTCGCAAAAGCCAAGCACCTATCCCAGCATCTACACCCTGCTGCCGGCGCCGATCCGCCAGCGCGGCGGCGGCGCGGCGGCGGGCGTGCAGGCGGTCGGACGGCTGGACCAGGACACGACCGGCCTGCTGCTGCTGTCGGACGATGGCAAGTTCATTCACCGCATGAGTTCGCCCCGGCACCATGTGCCCAAGGTCTACCAGGTCAGGGTAAAGCATCCGGTGGATGCGCAGCAGATCGCCAAGCTGCTGGCCGGCGTGGTGCTCGATGACGACCCCAAGCCGGTTCGCGCGGCCGCCTGCGAGCAGACCGGCGAATCGCAGCTGAGCCTGACGCTGACCGAAGGAAAATACCATCAGGTCAAGCGGATGATCGCCGCCGTGGGCAACCGGGTGGAGGACGTGGGCGGACTGCACCGATCCTGCATCGGCTCGCTGGCGTTGCCGGAAGACCTCAAGCCCGGTGAATGGCGCTGGCTGACGGCGCAAGACCTTGCCCGCATTGCCGGGACCGCGGTGACGTAGCGGCTTGGCAGCGCATGGCATTGCGGTGCCGATAAGGCCTTCGACGCACCATGAGAAGGGGCGTTCACGGCCGGCCGGTACACTACCGGGCTGACCTTGGAAAGAACCGTTCTGTGAATATTTATTCCCGTTTTCCGGCTGTCTGCATGGCTGCTTTTTCGGCCTTGCTGTGTCTGTCCGCTTCAGGACAATCTGCCGGGGTGCCAGCGGCCCCGACGGCCACTGGTGCCATCACCACGCCGGTGTTCGTGCTCAATTCGCTGGAGGACAGCGTCAGCGTGATCAATCCGGCGACGTGGACGGAAACCAAGCGGATCGAAACCGGCAAGCAGCCGCACCACCTCTACCTCACGCCCGACGAAAAGTCGGTGATCGTGGCCAATGCGCTGTCCGATTCGCTGACCTTCATCGATCCGAAAACGGCCGAAGTCCAGCGGACCGTGCGCGGCATCATCGATCCCTACCACCTGCGGTTTTCACCCGACATGAAGTGGTTCGTGACGGCGGCCAACCGGCTCAACCATATCGACATCTTCCATTGGGATGGCAAGGACATGACGCTTGCCAAGCGCATCGCCACCGGCAAGACGCCCAGCCATTTGTGGATCGACAGCAAGAGCAGCACGATCTACTCGACCATGCAGGAAAGCGACGAGCTGATCGCCATCGATCTGGCCACGCAGACCGTCAAGTGGCGCACCAGCACCGGCTCGACGCCCGCCGACCTGATTGGCACGGCCAACGACAAATTCGTGCTGGTCGCCCTGACCGGCGGCGACGGCGTCGAGGTGTACGACGTGAGCGGCAAGGAGCCCAGGCGCGTCAAGTTCATCAAGACGGCCATGGGCGCCCACGCCTTTCGCGCTTTCGGCGACAAGCGCCATGTGCTGGTCAGCAACCGGGTGGCCAACACCATCAGCATGATCGACCTGCAGACGCTCGAAGTCGTGAACAGTTTCCCTGCGCCCGGCGGCCCCGACTGCATGGACGTGAGCCGCGACTTGAGCCAGATCATCGTCACCTCGCGCTGGATTCGCAAGCTCACCTTCATCGACGTGGCCAGCCGCAAGGTGGTGCGTCAAATCAACGTTGGCAGGAGTCCCCATGGCGTCTGGACGCTTGATCACTCGCCGAGGTAGGTGGCCCCCACGCTCCCCCACTGCGTGTGGGTCGCTGCCCCCCGAGGGGGCCGCTGCGCCTGCGGTCTGGCAAAGCCAGTCCCGCGGCCCCGGTTGGTTGGGGCACCCACGGTCGCCCACTGCGTGTGGCTCCCTGCCCCCCGAGGGGGCCGCTGCGCCTGCGGCCCGGCAAAGCCGGGGATGTGGCCCCCACGCTCCCCACTTCGTGTGGTTCGCTGCCCCCCGAGGGGGCGCTGCGCCTGCGGCCCGGCGAAGCCGGTTCCGCGGCCCTGGCTGGTGGGAGCTTGCCCCCAGGCTCCCCGCTGCGTGTGGGTCGCTGCCCCCCAAGGGGGCCGCTGCGCCTGCGGCCCGGCGAAGCCGGTTCCGCGGCCCTGGCCTGGGGCTGAGGCTTGGTCAATTTCTTATTGCTATGTTTTCAATAGCTACCTTCGCTTATGCAGAAAGCGAAAACGGCCAATTTGGTGCTAAAAATGCTGCTGAAGGCGCTTCCTGCAAGCCGGTGTACCTGACGCTGGACACCGGCCACATGGAGGTGGCGCCGCTGATGGCCGACGTGCTGAAGCGCCATCAGGTCAAGGTCACGTTTTTTGCCGCCAACGAGCGTACCAAGACCGGCGATGGCAGCCTGGGAACGCACTGGGCGCCCTGGTGGAAGGCGCGCGCGGCCGAAGGCCACGAGTTTGCCTCGCACACCTTTGACCATGCCTACTGGCGCGCCGACATGCCGGCCGCGCCCGGTGCGCCGCAACAGTTCAGGATTCGCCCTTCGGCCGGCCCATCGGAGGGCAAGGACCTCA
>JAQGMN010000150.1 GCA_028292345.1 Polaromonas sp.
CCGGGTATGGAGGCCGACATGCAATTGCAGCCCAAGTTCATGGCGCCCGGCTACAAGGGCAGCGGCAAGCTCGAAGGATTGAGCGCGCTTGTCACCGGCGGCGATTCAGGCATTGGCCGCGCGGTGGCGGTGCTGTTCGCCCGCGAAGGGGCCGACGTGGCCATCCTGTACCTGAACGAGCATGCCGATGCCGAGCAAACCAAGCGCTGCATCGAGGCCGAAGGGCGGCGCTGCCTGCTGATGCCGGGCGATGTGAAGGACGCGGCGTTTTGCCGCCAGACGGTTGAAAAAACCGTCGCCCAATTCGGCAAGCTCGACATTCTGGTCAACAATGCCGCCTTCCAAGAGCATGCCGAGTCGCTCGAAGACATCACCGAGGAGCGGTTTGATGAAACTTTGCGCACCAACATCTACGGCTACTTCCACATGGCGAAGGCCGCGCTGCCGCACCTCAAGCGCGGCGCATGCATCATCAACACCGGCTCGGTGACCGGGCTCGAAGGCAGCGCCAAGCTGCTCGACTATTCGGCCACCAAGGGGGCGATTCATGCCTTCACCAAGTCGCTGGCGAGCAACCTGATCGACAAGGGAATCCGCGTCAATGCGGTGGCGCCGGGGCCGGTGTGGACGCCGCTCAACCCGGCCGACAAGTCAGCCGAGTCGATTCAGCAGTTCGGCGCCGACACCGACATGAAGCGCCCGGCCCAGCCTGAAGAGCTGTCGCCCGCCTATGTGTTCCTGGCCTCGCCGGTGTGCAGCAGCTACATCACCGGCATCGTGCTGCCGATTACCGGCAGCGTGGGCGCCTGAGAACGCAATTTATTGATAAAAAAGGCCTGCAGCGCACTAAAAACATGCGCGGACAGCTATCAAATACATAGCGAATTTCACCTCAAGTCCCCCGCATCGTAAAGATTGCCCAGGCCGCCGACTGGCACGACTTGCAGGCGTCGGGGACACTGGCCGGTCCACCCAGCGAGCGGCTGTTCCCAGGCGACGGGCATGCGCGGGGCGCAGCAGTCGCATTGTCCCCGCGCTTCATCATGGCGTGCTGAAAACAGGCCCACTTTCAGGCGTTGGGCGGCTGGCTATTTCTGGAGTTGCTCCTAAATTAATAGCTGCTTGCGCATGCGCGTATTGCGCAGCAAGCTCAACCACTTGAAAATTTTAAATTCACGAAAATAGGATTTTCTTCTTCCCGTTCTGCACGCAAGCGCAGCTGGAGTGTGTGCAGCGCGGATAATTGCAGTTATTTTTGCTTCCATCCGCCAGCTATCTGCCCCGTCCTGGCCGTGCCAGCGCACTGTTTTGGGCGCCGCGATCATGCTCAAACCGAACTGGAGCTGCAATGACCCATCCTTTGAAGCGCATCGCGCCATGCTGAAGTTTCCCGTCGATGAGCGCGAGGTCGAACTCAGTGCCATCCGGGCGCAGGGCGCGGGCGGGCAAAACGTCAACAAGGTGTCGAGCGCGGTGCATCTGCGTTTTGACATCGCGGCCTCGTCGCTGCCCGATGCGATCAAGGAACGCCTGCTGGCCCTGAGCGACAACCGAATCACCCAGGAGGGCGTGCTGGTGCTCAAGGCGCAGCAGCACCGCACCCAGGAGATGAACCGCGCCGATGCGCTGGCGCGCCTGCAGCAGGTGATCGACGGCGTGTCCAACCCGCCCAAGGCCCGGCGCGCCACCAAGCCGACCTACGGCTCCCGGCAGCGCCGGCTGGAAGGCAAGAGCCAGCGTTCGGCCACCAAGGAGCTTCGCGGCAAGGTGAACAAGGAATAGGCCAGTAGAAGCTATTTATTTGATAGCTGTAAGCGCAAGTACTACAAGCGATAAAGGCAGATTTCATCGAAACAATTCGTGTCCGTGCGTCCCGCCATTGCTCACGCCTGCGGCAGGCGTTCGTGCCAAGGAAGGGCTCAAGCCGTCCGTATCACCGAGATATGCTCGGTTCCGCTTTCCGGCAGCCAGACTTCGCCCGGCCGGCCCAGGATCTGGCGGACGGCGGCGCCCTCGCGCGGCATCGGGTAGCGCTGGAATTGCTCGGTGCGCGGATCGAACGACAGCATGGCATTGCCGGCCCATTCGCTGACCCACACGATGTCGCGCTCGTCCACGTACACCGCATAGGCGCGCGGCGCCGGGCCCGGCAGCTTCCAGGTGCGCCAGCGGCTGGCGGGCGTGGTTGCCGCCGGGTCGTGCACCGACAGGTTGCCGCTGTTCCATTCGCTGACCCAGATGCGGCCCCGGCGGTCGCTCCAGACGCGGCGCGCGCCTTGCTGCGGCGTGGGCGGCTCGACCACCGCCGATTCGCCGGTCCGCGGGTCGATGCGCGCAATGAAATTGCCCGCCAGCGAACACCACCAGACCGTGCCGGCGGGCGTGGCGCAGATGCCGTAAGGCCCGCGCCCGCCTGGCGATTCCCTGAGCGTGACCTGGCCCGTCCTGAGCGCCACCTTGCCGACATAGCCGCTTTGCCCGGTGAACCACAGGTCGCCCGCGCCATCGAAAGCGCAGGTGTTGAGGTTGGCGTAGGGCGTGCCCGAAGGAAGCGCAAAGCGCCGCACCGCCCGGTCTGGCCAGCCGACGCGCACGATGGCGTTCTGGCCGCTGTCGGTGATCCAGGCCGCCTGGTCCGGACCCTGGATCACGCCGTGCGGCGAGGAATCCGGGCCCAGCGCCACCCGTTCCGTGCGGCCGGACCGGGGGTCGAACCAGCCCAGGTGCCCGCTGGCCTGGGCGCTGAACCACACGCCGCCGTCGGGCGCGGGCGCCACGTCATGAATGCCGGTGCGGCGGGGCGTTTGCAGCGGCCACGATTGCATCCGGCCGCTGCCCGCAGTCAGCGCTTGCGCCTGCGCGCCCTGTTTCCAGGCCGGGGCCAGCCACAGGGCGCCAGCCGCACCGGCCGTGCCCAGCACCCGGCGTCGGGTCGGTGTCGGCATGTCTCACCTCGTTTTGAACTGCAGGGACAGCGATTTTGCGTCTTGCGCCGGGGGTTGTGAAGAGGGAGTGCCTGCACGAAGCACCTGCGGCGCTTGTGCATCGGCTGCGGCGCCGCCTTCACGGTGTGCCGGGGAAGGTGATGGATGGCAGACCGAAACGGTTGAACAGCGATCGCTGGAAAAACCCGCATGTTTGCTCTTTATTTGATAGCTGCTTGCGCAGATGGCTCCTGCGAAAACGCCTGATTTGACGTTAAATTGCTGCCATGCGGCGCTGCCTTCGCCTTGCCGGGCGCTGCCGCCTCGATTCAGGGCGGCGCCAGCTGCTGGGTCAGGGCAGGCGCCGCCACCGCTTGGCTTTTGCCAGTTCATGTTTTTCAATGGCTTGTTGTTGGATACATTCTTATCGGTACATACCCTTAAAACACCCGATTTGAGTTGATTTGACGCAATGAATGTATACACTGCGTATCCATGAACCGCCCGAACTTGACCGATCAAGCAACGCCCGAGCTGCATGAGGCCGGCGGATCGCAGGCGGTCAAGGTGCAGATCCGGTTGCGCCAGATGATCCTGGCGGGTGAATTGACCGGCGGCACACGCATTGCCGAACTCTCGATTGTCGAAAAGCTGGGCGTTTCGCGCACGCCCATACGCGCCGCCCTGATGCGGCTGGAGCAGGAGGGCTTGCTGCAGGCGCTGCCCAACGGCGGCTATGCGGTGCGTACCTTTTCCGAGCGCGACGTGACCGATGCCATCGAACTGCGCGGCACCATCGAGGGCATGGCCGCGCGGCTGGCCGCCGAGCGCGGCGTGGCACCTAGGGTGCTGGCCGAGGCCCGCGCCTGCCTGCGGCAGATCGATGCGCTGCTGCGCGAGGTGGCAGCGCTCAGCGACGAGGCT
Source organism: Polaromonas sp. (assembly GCA_028292345.1). Taxonomy (GTDB): domain Bacteria; phylum Pseudomonadota; class Gammaproteobacteria; order Burkholderiales; family Burkholderiaceae_C; genus Polaromonas. The sequence goes on from JAQGMN010000150.1 coordinate 3,849, forward strand.
TTTTCGCGGTATGTGGCGCTGAACGAGGCATTCCACGCCATGCTGGGCGAGTTGTCGGGCAGCGCCTTCATGCAGCGCGAACTCGAGCGCGTCACCAGCCTGCCGTTTGCATCGCCCTCGGGCCTGGTCATTGTGCAGGCCGACTCGCCGCAGGCCAGGGACATGCTCATCGTGGCGCAGGCCCAGCACTGCCAGGTGCTCGATGCGATAGAAAACCGCGAGGGCGCGCGCGCCGAGGCCGTCATGCGCGAACACTCCCGGCTGGCCCAGCGCAACCTGAGCGAAGCCGTGCGCAACCCGCTGCACGAGAAAATGCCCGGCGTGGGCCTGATCCGCAGGCGCAGCAGCAGCAACACAAACGAATCGACTGGGTGAAACCACCCTTGTCAATACTGGCCTGCGGGCAACAATAAGCTTTCAATCTTTTGGAGACAACATGCAAAAACGCCACTTCCTTCACGCCATCGCCCTGGCCACCCTGTCATTCACCGCCACTGGCGCCATGGCCCAGGACAACACCTTCAAGATCGGCCTGATCCTGCCGATGACCGGCCAGCAGGCCACGACCGGCCGCCAGATCGAGGCCGCCGCCCGCCTGTACATGGCGCAGCACGGCGACACCGTGGCCGGCAAGAAGATCCAGCTGATCGTGAAGGACGACACCTCGCTGCCCGACGCCACGCGCCGCCTCGCGCAGGAGCTGGTGGTCAATGACAAGGTCAACGTGCTGGCCGGCTTCGGCATCACGCCCTCGGCCATGGCCACCGCGCCGATTGCCACCCAGTCCAAGACACCGATGGTGGTGATGGCGGCGGCCACGTCGAGCATCACCCAGGCGTCGCCCTACATCGTGCGCACCAGCTTCACGCTGCCGCAGGCTTCGGTCGCGCTGGCCGACTGGGCGCCCAAGAACGGCATCAAGAAGGTCGTCACGCTGGTGTCCGACTACGGCCCCGGCATCGACGCGGAAAAGTTCTTCAAGGAACGCCTGACCTTCAACGGCGGCCAGGTCACCGAATCGCTGCGCGTGCCGCTGCGCGGCCCCGACTTTGCGCCCTTCCTGCAAAAGGTCCGGGATGCCAAGCCCGACGCCTTGTTCGTTTTTGTGCCCTCCGGCGCGGGCGCGGCGGTGATGAAGCAGTTTGCCGAACGCGGCCTGGACAAGGCGGGCATCAAGCTGATCGGCACCGGCGACGTGACCGACGACGACCAGCTCAACGACATGGGCGAGGTGGCGGTCGGCGTCGTGACTTCGCACCATTACTCGGCGGCCCATCCTTCGGCGCTGAACAAAAAGTTTGTCGAGGAATTTTCAAAAGCCAACAAGGGCCTGCGGCCCAACTTCATGGCGGTCGGCGGCTACGACGGCATGCGCGTGATCTATGAGGCGTTGAAGACCAGCAAGGGGCAGGGTGGCGGCGATGCGCTGCTGGCTGGCATGAAGGGCCAGATTTTTGAGAGCCCTCGCGGCAAGATGTTCATCGATGCGCAGACGCGCGACGTGGTGCAGGACATCTACCTGCGCAAGGTCGAGAAGAAGGACGGCCAGCTCTACAACGTTGAATTCGACGTGATCAAGGACGTCAAGGACCCGGGCAAGACCAAATAAATAGCGCACCCCCCATCCAGGCTCACTGCGTGTAGCCTGTTTCCCCCCTTGCAGGGGGCAACGCCTGCGGCCCGGCAAGGCCGGTTCCGCGGCGTTCCTGAAATGGTCTCTTTCAAGCAGCTTCTTACTATCAGACCCCAACATGCTGACCATTCTTTTCGACGGCATTGCCTACGGCATGCTGCTCTTCATCCTTGCGGTGGGCCTGGCGGTCACCATGGGGCTGATGAACTTCATCAACCTGGCGCATGGCGCCTTTGCCATGGCCGGCGGCTACATCACCGTGCTGCTGATGCAGCGCTTTGGCGTGCCCTTCTTGCTGTGCCTGCCGCTGGCCTTCCTGGGTTCGGCGCTGCTCGGCGGCGTGCTCGAACGCACGCTGTACCGGCCGATGTACCACAAGCCGCACCTGGACCAGGTGCTGTTTTCCATCGGCCTGGTGTTCATGGCGGTGGCCAGCGTGGACTATTTTCTGGGCTCGACCCAGCAGTTCATCCAGCTGCCCGAATGGCTCAAGGGCCGCACCGAGCTGGGCACAGGCGACTGGGTGCTGGGCATGGGCCACTACCGGCTGTTCATCATCGCGGTGTGTGCGGCGCTGACGGTGCTGCTCCAGTATGTGCTGGGCTACACGCGCTTTGGCAGCCGGCTGCGCGCGTCGGTCGATGACCAGCGCGTCGCGGCCGGGCTGGGCATCAATGTGAACATCGTGTTTCTTTCGACCTTTGCCGTGGGCTCGGGCCTGGCCGGTCTGGGCGGCGCGCTGGGCGCCGAGGTGCTGGGGCTGGACCCGAGCTTTCCGCTGAAGTTCATGGTGTACTTTTTGATCGTCGTCGCCGTGGGCGGCACCTCGTCGATCACCGGGCCGCTGCTGGCCGCGCTGCTGCTGGGCATTGCCGACGTGGCCGGAAAATACTACATCCCCAAGCTGGGCGCCTTCATCGTCTACAGCCTGATGATCGCCATTTTGATCTGGCGCCCGCAAGGCCTCTTCGTGCGCAAGGGAGGCAAGTGACCATGAACGCCCAACAACAATC
>JAQGMN010000161.1 GCA_028292345.1 Polaromonas sp.
TTTTGTCTGGTGGGTTGACGCCTGCAAACGTGACCGATGGCATTTTGCAGGTCAGGCCGCGCTGCACCACGCTGGCCGTTGACGTCAGTTCAGGCGTCGAGGTGTCCAAGGGCATCAAGAGCGCCGACACAAACAACCAGTTCGTTGCCGCCGTTCGCGCGGCCGACGAGCAACTTGCAAAGAACATTTCCCATCATGTACGACTATCAACAACCTGACGTTTCAGGGCATTTCGGTATTTACGGTGGCAGTTTCGTCTCGGAAACGCTGACGCACGCTATCAATGAGCTGAAGGACGCTTATGCCCGGTACCAGCACGACCCGGAATTCCTGGCCGAATTTCATTACGAGCTGAAGCACTTCGTCGGCCGCCCTTCCCCCATCTACCACGCGGCCCGCATGAGCCGCGAGCAAGGCGGCGCACAGATCTACCTCAAGCGCGAAGACCTCAACCACACCGGCGCGCACAAGATCAACAACACCATCGGCCAGGCGATGCTGGCGCGGCGCATGGGCAAGAAGCGCATCATTGCCGAGACCGGCGCCGGCCAGCACGGCGTGGCCACCGCGACCATCTGCGCGCGCTACGGGCTGGAATGCGTGGTCTACATGGGCAGCGAGGACGTCAAGCGCCAGAGCCCCAACGTGTACCGCATGAACCTGCTGGGCGCCACGGTGGTGCCGGTGGAAAGCGGCAGCAAGACGCTGAAAGATGCGCTGAACGAAGCCATGCGCGACTGGGTCGCCAATGTGGACAACACCTTCTACATCATCGGCACCGTGGCCGGCCCGCATCCCTACCCCATGATGGTGCGCGACTTCCAGAGCGTCATCGGCACCGAATGCCTGAGCCAGATGCCCGAGATGAACGGCGGCCGGCAGCCCGACGCGGTGATTGCCTGCGTCGGCGGCGGCAGCAACGCCATGGGCATTTTCCACCCCTACATTTCGCATGAGAACACCCGCCTGATCGGCGTGGAAGCTGCCGGCGAAGGCATGGACAGCGGCAAGCACTCGGCGTCGCTGCAGCGCGGCCTGCCCGGCGTGCTGCACGGCAACCGCACCTATGTGCTGCAGAACGACGATGGCCAGGTCACCGAGACGCACAGCATCAGCGCCGGCCTGGACTATCCCGGCGTCGGCCCCGAGCATGCGTTCCTGAAGGACATCGGCCGCGCCGAATATGTTGGCATCACCGACACCGAGGCGCTGGCCGCCTTTCACCACCTGTGCCGCACCGAAGGCATCATCCCCGCGCTCGAATCGGCCCATGCCATCGCCTACGCCATGAAGCTGGCCAAGACCATGGGAACTGAGCAGAGCATCCTGGTCAACCTGTCGGGCCGGGGCGACAAGGACATCGGCACCGTGGCCGACCTGTCGGGCGCCGATTTCTACGACCGCCCCTCGATGCGTGGCCTGTCGGTCAAGGGCGGCGTCGCCACCTCGCCCGAAGCCTTCGACGCCAGCGGCGCCAAGGGCGCGGGGAGCCAGGCATGAGCCGCATCGAGCCGACCTTTTCCCGCCTCAAGGCCGAAGGCCGCAAGGCGCTGATCACCTACGTCACGGCGGGCTTTCCGTTTTCCGATGGCACGCCCGAACTGATGCACGGCATGGTCGCCGGCGGCGCCGACGTGATCGAACTCGGCGTGCCGTTTTCGGACCCCAGCGCCGACGGCCCGGTGATCCAGAAAGCCGGCGAAAAGGCGCTGGGCTTCGGTGTCGGCCTGCTCCAGGTGCTGGACATGGTGCGCGCCTTCCGGGTCCGCGACCAGGCCACGCCGGTGGTGCTGATGGGTTATGCCAATCCGGTCGAGCGCTATGACATCCGGCACGGCGCAGGCTCGCTTGAGAGCGCCTTCATCCGGGACGCGGCCGAAGCCGGTGTCGACGGCATGCTGATCGTGGACTATCCGCCCGAGGAATGCGTGGAGTTTGCCGCGCGGCTGAAGGCCCGCGGCATGGACCTGATTTTTCTGCTCGCGCCCACCAGCACCGACGAGCGCATGGCGCAGGTGGCCGAAGTCGCCAGCGGCTATGTCTACTACGTCTCGCTCAAGGGCGTGACAGGTTCCGGCGCGCTCGATGTCGGCGCAGTCGAGACCATGCTGCCGCGCATCCGACGGCATGTGCAGGTGCCGGTTGGCGTGGGTTTTGGCATCCGCGACGCGGCCACGGCCAGGGCCATCGGCAAGGTGGCCGACGCGGTGGTCATTGGCAGCAAGATCATCCAGCTGATTGAAAATGAGCCGCGCGACCGGGTGGCGGCGGTGGCGCGCGACTTCCTGAAGGACATCCGCGCGGCGCTGGACTGAATTCCCCTCGGGTGTTCCGCCGCATAATGGCATCCGCCGCCCGGCCCGGGGCGTCCGCCACGCCGCCTGTTTACTGTTTGACAATGCTTGGGACTGCCGTTTGCCGAAAAAAGCAGCGCCGGCCGCAAGCCTACAAGGACTGACACCATGTCTTGGCTAGAAAAACTCCTTCCGCCCAAAATCAGCCCCACCAACCCGACCGAGCGCCGCCAGGTGCCCGAAGGCCTGTGGATCAAGTGCCCGAGCTGCGAAGCGGTGCTCTACAAGACCGACCTGGAAAAAAACCAGAACGTCTGCCCGCAGTGCAGCCATCATCACCGCATCGGCGCGCGCGAGCGGCTCGATGCCTTCCTGGATGCCGAGGGCCGCTACGAAATCGGCCAGGAAGTGCTGCCGGTCGATGCCCTGAAGTTCAAGGACAGCCGCAAGTACCCCGAGCGGCTCAAGGAGGCGCTGGAAAACACCGGCGAAACCGATGCGCTGGTGGTCATGGGCGGCGCGCTGCACAGCATCGGCGTGGTCGCGGCCTGCTTTGAATTCGACTTCATGGGCGGCAGCATGGGCAGCGTCGTCGGCGAACGCTTCGTGCGCGGCGTTCACACCGCCATCGAGCAAAAAGTCCCGTTCATCTGCTTCACCGCCACTGGCGGGGCGCGCATGCAGGAAGGCCTGCTGAGCCTGATGCAGATGGCCAAGACCAACGCGGCGCTGACCCGGCTGGCCAAAAAGGGCCTGCCCTATGTCAGCGTGCTGACCGACCCGACCATGGGCGGCGTGAGCGCGGGCTTCGCCTTTCTCGGCGACATCGTGATCGCCGAGCCCAAGGCGCTGATCGGCTTTGCCGGCCCGCGCGTGATCGAATCGACCGTGCGCGTCACCTTGCCCGAAGGCTTCCAGCGCGCCGAGTTCCTGCAGACCAAGGGGGCGATCGACTTCATCTGCGACCGCCGCGAACTGCGCAAGACCGTCGCCAGTTCGCTGGCCATGCTGCTCAAGCAGCCGGCCGACGCGGTCAGCTGAGTTTTCTCGGAATCGCAATTGACCTGAAGCGCTGGCAACGCTGCCCGCAGTGACGACATCCAGGCCATGACGCTCGCCAGAACAACCGCGACCGTGGCGCTTGCCGCCAGCCTGTGCGCCAATGCCGGATTTGCCTGGAAATTCCTGGCCGACCGGCAAACCGCCAGCCGGTCGCTTGCCGCCCCCGACCAGCTGCACGTCATTCGCACCAAGGGCGGCCTGCTGCAGGTCAGCAGCCTGCAGGCAACGGAAACCTTCCAGGCGACGACCGACCACAAAATCTTCGCCATTTTCAGCCTGGGCAGCACCACGACGCAGATCAGGGTGCCGGCGGTCTACCACTACCATATCGAACTCGCGCCCGAATGGCAGGTCACGCTCAGGAACAAGACCTTCCTCGTGATTGCGCCGCGCGTGCAGCCCACGCTGCCGGTGGCCATCGACACCGCCCGGCTCGAATCGTTTTCAGCGGGCGCCTGGTCGTTTTTCACCGGTCCGTCGGAGCGGGAAAAATTGCAGAAATCGATCACGCAGGCCTTGGCGCTCAGGGCGTCCCAGCCCGCCTACATCGATTTCCAGCGCGAATCCGCCCGTGAAACCGTCAGGGAATTCGTCGCGAAATGGCTGTTCGCCCAGCCTCGATGGAATGCGGGAACGGGCTATGCCATCAAGGTATTTTTTTCGGACGAACCGATCGATTCACTCCATTCCTTGGCGCTCCCGCCGCATGGGGCGGCCCCCTAAGCCTGTGGCTCGCATGCCGGTTCGTCAAGGCTGCCCACCGGATCTCCCATTTTCAAACGAAGTAAACCCATGCTTGAACTCCGTCCCTCGTGCGAATGCTGCGACAAGTCCCTTCCACCCGATTCGGTCGAAGCGCGCATCTGTTCGTTCGAATGCACCTTTTGCGCAGACTGCGCCGGGGGCGTGCTGCAGGGCCAATGCCCGAACTGCGGCGGCGAAATGCTGCCCAGGCCCCGGCGCCCGGCCGGCAAGCTGGCCAACTATCCGGCCTCGACGCTGCGCGTGTACAAGCCCCCGGTCAAAAGCTAAAAGCTTGCCCAGCTGGGAAATTCAATCAAAACAGGCCTTTGCGCAAGCAGCGCTTACAAAACTTGCTATTGTTTTTCATTCAACCAGCACACCAGGGACGCCGGCTTGCAGCCCGCCGTCTGCCAGCATTCCTCCGCCCGTTGAGCAGCGCGCAACAGCGGCGCTTCAGGCGTGACCAGGTTACCCTCATCGGCATCCCGGGCAAGCACGATCAAAACCGGCATGGGATGATGTAGCCTGTTGCCATCCACCGCACGCCACCATGCCCGAAGCCCTGACCCTCACCTCCCTTCCCCTGTTCCCGCTGGGCACCGTGCTCTACCCCGGCGGCCTGCTGCCGCTGCAGATTTTCGAGGTGCGCTACCTCGACATGATTGGCAAATGCCACAAGACAGGCGCGCCGTTTGGCGTGGTTTCCCTGACCGAGGGGTCGGAAGTGCGCAGGCCGGTGAATGCGGCGGCCCGGGGCACAGCCAGCGGCGACGGATTTGCCCGCGAGGCGTTCAACACGGTCGGCACGCTGGCCAAGATCATCGAATTCTCGGTGCCGCAGCCGGGACTGATGGTGGTGCAGTGCCAGGGAATCCACCGCTTCACCATCACCCGGCGCGAAAAGCTCAAGCACGGCCTGTGGATCGCCGATGTGGTCCGGATGGAGGACGACCTGCCCGTGAGGATTCCCCACGATCTGCAAAAAGCCGCCGATGCGCTGGGCAAGCTGATCAAGGGGCTGCTCAACAGCGACACGCCGCCCGACAAAATGCCCCTGCTGGCGCCCTACCACCTTGACGACTGCAGCTGGGTGGCCAACCGCTGGTGCGAACTGCTGCCGATCCCGCTGACCGTCAAGCAGCAGCTCATGGAGCTCGACAACCCGTTGCTCAGGCTGGAACTGGTCTGCGACATGCTGGAACGCAACGGCATTTCGCGCTGATCCACGGCGGGCGCGGCCTGCCATTGCCGGCAAAGTTGGCCCACGGGCGGGTGGAACGCCAAAACGCCTGCTTAAAAAACTAAAATCAGCGATTCGGCGCTTTTCGCCCCTTTCGGGGCGGCAGGGCGCCGGAGGTTTTCAGCACCCTTTCTTTCCGGAACACCGATCTATGTCCAGCCCCCCGACTTCTCCCGCCACCGGCGGCATGGCCCCTGCCCCTCACGATGAAAACCAGCTCATGGTCGAGCGCCGGGAAAAGCTCGCCGTCCTGCGCCAGCACCAGGCAGACGGCAGGGGCGTGGCCTTTCCCAACGACATCAAGCCGGAACACCGCGCCGAAGGGCTGTTTGCCCAGTACAGCCACCTGAGCAATGAAGAACTCGAACCGCTGGCGGTCAAGGTCACGGTCGCCGGCCGGATGATGCTCAAGCGCGTCATGGGCAAGGCCAGCTTTGCGACCTTGCAGGATGCCTCCTTCGGCCCCACGGGCGGCCGCATCCAGATTTACATCAAGAACGACGATGTGGGCGAGGAAGTGCATGCCGCCTTCAAGCACTGGGACCTGGGCGACATCGTGTCGGCCGCCGGAACGCTGTTTCGCACCAAGACGGGCGAGCTGTCGATCCATGCCGACAGCATCCGGCTCGTCACCAAGAGCCTGCGTCCGCTGCCCGACAAGTTCCACGGCATGGCCGACCAGGAGGTCAAGTACCGCCAGCGCTATGTGGACCTGATCATGGACGAGGCCGCGCGCAAGCGCTTCATGGCGCGCAGCAAGGCGGTCAGCGGCCTTCGCGAATTCATGGTGGCGCATGACTTCCTGGAAGTCGAAACGCCGATGCTGCACCCGATTCCGGGTGGCGCCAACGCCAAGCCGTTCAAGACGCACCACAATGCGCTGGACCAGGAAATGTTTTTGCGCATCGCGCCCGAGCTGTACTTGAAGCGCCTGATCGTCGGCGGCTTCGAGCGCGTGTTCGAGATCAACCGCAGCTACCGCAACGAGGGCATCAGCGTTCGCCACAACCCCGAGTTCACCATGATGGAGTTCTACGCGGCCTGGTGGAACTACCGCGACCTGATGACCTTCACCGAGGCGCTGATCCGCGACGCGGCGCAGAAAGTCTGCGGCTCGCTGCAACTGAGCTACGCCGGCAAGCCGGTGGATCTGGCGCCTGCCTTCGAGCGCCTGACGATCCGCGAAGCCATCCTCAAGCACACCGACGCGGGTGACAACGTGGACAATGCCGAGTGGCTGACCAACGCACTGAAAAAGCTCGGCCTCACCGAAGCCAGGAACCGGCTGGCCGGCCGCTCGCTGGCCAGCCTGCAGGTGATGTATTTCGAGGAAACGGTCGAGGAAAAGCTCTGGCAGCCGACCTTCATCATGGAGCATCCGACCGAGATCTCGCCGCTGGCCCGGGCCAACGACGAGCGGCCGGAAGTCACCGAGCGCTTCGAGCTTTACATCACCGGCCGCGAATTCGGCAATGGCTTCAGCGAGCTGAACGATGCCGAGGAACAGGCCGCGCGATTCAATGCGCAGGTCGATGCCAAGGACAGCGGCGACGACGAAGCCATGTTCTACGACCACGACTTCATCCGCGCCCTGGAATACGGCATGCCGCCCACCGGCGGCTGCGGCATCGGCATCGACCGGCTGATGATGCTGCTGACGGATGCGCCGAGCATCCGCGATGTGATCCTCTTCCCTGCACTGCGCAGGGAGGCATGAAACCCGCCCGCATTTCCGCAGCAGCCTGCGTGGCTGGCGGGCAGTGCCGCAGCGAAGCGGGGGCCTTGCTGTGAACGTGCGCGACTATCTGCCGCCTTGGGCGCATGAATGGATCGCGGTCATCGTGCCTGGCATGCAGATCGCGGGCATTCTGGTCGTGGCGTGGTTGCTGCAGCACCTGCTGCGGCGCCTGCTCGAGCGCACCGCCAAACGCTACCAGCTGCCCATGGACCTGGTGCGGCCGGTGCGCACCACTTCACGCTGGATCATCTATGGCGCTGCCATGCTGCT
>JAQGMN010000170.1 GCA_028292345.1 Polaromonas sp.
CATCCGGTCGCCATTGCGCATGAGCGCGACGACCGCATCAAGCGCCTGGCCGGCAAGATCGACCGGGTGCTGGTCGATGCGCCGTGTTCGGGCCTGGGAACGCTGCGGCGCAACCCGGACCTGAAATGGCGCCACAACCCCAAGGCGATCGAGGAACTGACCGCCAAGCAGACGGCCATCCTGCAGAGCGCCGCGCGCCTGGTGAAGCCGGGCGGACGGCTGGTGTATGCGACCTGCAGCATCCTGCGCGAGGAAAACGAGGCGATTGCCGAAGCCTTCAGCGCGGCCAATCCGGACTTCCAGGTGCTGGAAGCCGCGCCGCTGCTGACCCATATCGGCGTCGAGCATGCCGAAAAACTCTGCCGGGGCCCGTACCTGCGGCTCTGGCCCTACCTGCACCAGACCGACGGATTTTTTGCGGCGGTCTGGCAAAAGGCGTGATGCGGCGGCCGTCGGGAACAGTCCTGCGGACGCGGGGTGCGAGCCCTCCCGATCAAACCGGTTTTACGCTACAGCAGCCTTTGCTGCCATGTTGAAGGGTCTTTCTAATTTCAGGCCCCTCAATTTATAATCAAAGGTTGTCTGACGCCACCTGGAGACAAGCCTTGAATGCGTGGCGGCCCAAGACCAATCAAAAGGAATTTTATGATTTTGTTGGATGCCGCCCTTGACTGGCTGGCGCATGGCCTGGTGGCTGCCAGCTGGTGGCAAATCCTGCTGTATACCCTGGTGACGACGCACATCACCATCGTCAGCGTCACGCTTTACCTGCACCGCCACCAGGCGCACCGCTCGCTCGACCTGCATGCCGTTCCTGCGCATTTTTTCCGGTTCTGGCTGTGGCTGGCCACCGGCCAGGTGACCAAGGAATGGGTTGGCGTACACCGCAAGCACCATGCCAAATGCGAAACCATGGAAGACCCGCACAGCCCGCAGGCCCATGGCATCAAGACCGTGCTGTTCACCGGCGCCGAGCTCTACCGGGCCGAGACGAAAAACCTCGAAACCATTGCCAAATACGGCCGCGGCACGCCAGATGACTGGATCGAGCGCAATCTGTACACCCGCTACAGCTGGCAAGGCGTCGGCCTGATGCTGATCCTCAACCTGGCGCTGTTCGGCGCTGCCGGGCTGAGCGTGTGGGCGGTCCAGATGATGTGGATTCCCATCACGGCGGCCGGCATCATCAACGGCATCGGCCACTACTGGGGCTACCGCAATTTCGAGGCCTCCGACGCCAGCACCAATGTGTCGCCCTGGGGCATCATCATCGGCGGCGAAGAGTTGCACAACAACCACCACACCTATCCCACGTCTGCCAAGTTTTCTGTCAAGCCGTATGAGTTCGACATTGGCTGGGGGTACATCCGCGCCATGGAAATGGTCGGCTTGGCTGCTGTGAAAAAAGTGCCGCCAAAGCTCAAGCTGGGCATCGTGCAGCCAGTGGCCGACGAGAAAACGCTTGAAGCCCTGATTGCTCACCGCTACGAGGTCATGGCGGGCTACTCCCGTGAACTGCGCCGCGCCGGAAAGGCTGAAATTGCCTTGCTCAAAGCCAGGAAAGCCGATGTTTCCATGCTGAAGCTGGCCAATCGCTGGCTGCACCGCGATGAGGACAAGGTGCCGGCAGCCGCCAAACCGCAAATTGCCCAGGTCCGCGCCGATTACCCGGTGCTCGACAAGATGGTCACGATGCGCGAGGAATTGCGCCAGTTGTGGCTGAGCACATCGGCCTCGCGCGAGCAGCTGGCTGCGGACCTTCAGGCCTGGTGCCATCGGGCGGAGGAAAGCGGCATCGCCGCGCTCCGGGAGTTTTCGATGAAATTGCGTTCTGCCCGCGCCTGAGCATCCATCCCTGCCCAGGAGTTTTTCGGCAACGTCAAAGCCGCTGCAGCGAACGATCGCTGCAGCGGCTTTTTTCATGCACGGGGCCAGAGTGCGAAAAGGCCAGTAGGGCAGGGTCTTCGGGAAGAGGAGAGTTTGCCATGCGAAGCCATCCTGACCGGCTGGTGCCCAAGCCAACCTGATGAGCGCGGGCATAAAAAAACCCACTGTGTTGACAGCGGGTTTTTTCGCAGCATCAGAAGGTATTGCGGGGAATCAGACTGAATTACTTCAGCTTGATTTCCTTGTATTCCACATGCTTGCGTGCCTTGGGATCAAATTTCATGATCAGCATTTTTTCAGGTGTGGTCTTCTTGTTCTTGTCGGTCGTGTAGAAGTGACCGGTTCCAGCCGTCGATTGCAGCTTGATTTTTTCGCGTCCGCCTTTAGCCATGGTGGTTCTCCTTAAACTTCACCGCGGGCACGAAGGTCCACCAGGACTGCATCGATGCCGTTTTTGTCAATCAAGCGCAGACCGGCTGCGGTGATGCGAAGGCGTATGAAACGCTTTTCGGTCTCAACCCAGATACGGCGGTACTGCAGGTTGGGCATGAACCGACGCTTGGTTTTGTTGTTTGCGTGAGAAACATTGTTTCCCACCATCGGGCCTTTGCCCGTTACCTGACAGACGCGTGCCATGAGCGCAC
>JAQGMN010000046.1 GCA_028292345.1 Polaromonas sp.
AGGCCCTTGTCCACATACACGCCGCTGGACGCCCGGTCGCTGACCGACACGATGCCGATCCTGACCGCGTCGAAAGCCTGGCTCATGCCTTGGGTTCCTCGGCCATGGCCAGCTTGACCAGCTGGAAGATTTCGCGGTAGGACTTGGCGTGGCGCGGCGCCTCGCCCGGCGTTTCGGGCTTGGCAATGTCTTTTCTGGCCTGGCGGATCAGCGCGCGCAGCTGCTGGGAATCGGTCGCAGGGTAGTCGGTGAGCCACTGGCTGAGCGCATCGTCCGATGCGATCAGCTTGTCGCGCCACTGCTCGGCCAGGTGCAGCGCCAGCGTCAGGTCGGCCGAGCCGTTGGCCTGCTCGTCAATCGCCGCGCGGATCGGCGTCATGTCCAGCGGGCGCATCAGCTTGCCGATGAACTGCATCTGGCGGCGCCGGCCCTCGAAGTTGGTGATTTTTTTGGCTTCCTTGAGCGCGTCGAGCAGCTTGTCCGGCAGGTCCAGACGCGCCATCAGGTCGGTGCGCAGCGTCAGCAGCGCCTCGCCGAGGGCCTGTTTTTCGTCGGCCTCGGCCTTGAGCTGGGTCTTGCTGGGCGGCCCCACTTCTTCGAGGGCAATTTCTTCGGGTTTCACGAACCGGCCGTTGGACCAGTAGCCTTTGATGGCCTTGGGAGTCTGTTTGTTCATAGCAGTCAGTATCATAGCCACCCATATGACCCAAAAAACTTCTGTCCGTTCCTCCCGTACCACTTCCCGCGTTAAAACCTCCCAGCCCGAGGCCGGTTTCAGCTACAGCCGGGGTTTTTTTGAAGACCTGGTCGATACCGCGCTGGGCCATGCCAAGAAACTCGGCGCCACCGATGCGGCCGCCGAAGCATCGGAAGGCTGCGGCCTGTCGGTCAGCGTGCGCAAGGGCGAACTGGAATCGGTCGAGCGCAACCGCGACAAGTCGCTCGGCATCACGGTGTATGTCGGCAAGAAGCGCGGCAATGCCTCGACCAGCGATTTTTCCAAGGCGGCCATCGAGCAGACCGTGAAAGCCGCCTACGACATCGCCAGCTTCACGGCCGAAGACGACACATCGGGCCTGCCCGACGAGCAGGACATTGCCACGGAACATCCGGCGCTGGACCTGTTTCATCCGTGGGTCATCACGTCCGAGGAAGCCGCCCAGTTGGCCCTGCAATGCGAAGTCGCCGCCTTTGCCACTTCCCGCCTGATCACCAACAGCGAAGGCGCGGGCGTGTCGGCGCAGCAAAGCCATTTCTTCAGCGCCCACTCCAAGGGTTTTCGCGGCGGCTACGCCAGTTCGCGCCACAGCATTTCCGTGGCGCCGATTGCCGGCAAGGGCAAGGACATGCAGCGCGATGCCTGGTACAGCTCGATGCGCGACGCCAGCGAACTCGCCCGTCCCGAAGTGGTCGGCCGCTATGCCGCCGAACGCGCGCTGGCCCGCCTGAAGGGCCGCAAGATTCCGACCGTCGAATGCCCGGTGCTGTTCGAGTCGCCGCTGGCCGCCGGCCTGCTGGGCGGCTTTGTGCATGCCGTCAGCGGCGGCGCGCTGTACCGCAAGAGCACCTTCCTGGCCAACAGCCTGGGCAAGCTGGCCTTTCCGAAACACATCGACATCCACGAAGACCCCTACCTGCTCAAGGGCAAGGGCAGTTCGCCGTTCGATGACGAAGGCGTCAAGACCAGCGCACGCCAGGTGGTGGACGCCGGACGCGTGGCTGGCTACTTTTTGAGCACGTACTCGGCCCGCAAGCTCGGCATGCGCACCACGGGCAATGCCGGCGGCTCGCACAACCTGACGCTGACCAGCCGCAAGACCAAGGCCGGCGACGACCTGGACGCCATGCTGCGCAAGCTGGGCACCGGCCTGTTCGTGACGGAGCTGATGGGGCAGGGCGTGAACTACGTGACCGGCGACTATTCGCGCGGCGCTTCGGGGTATTGGGTCGAGAACGGCGAAATCGCGTTTCCGGTCGAGGAAATCACGATTGCCGGCAACCTGAAGGACATGCTGCTCGGCATTCAGGCCGTGGGCGCCGACACCTACAACTACGGCGCCAAGACCGTGGGCTCGATCTTGGTCAACCGCATGAAGGTCGCAGGCTCTTGACGGAAGCGATTTCAAGGTGGGCAGGGGCCGCGGAACCGGCTTTGCCGGGCCGCAGGCGCAGCGGCCCCCTCGGGGGGCAGGGAGCTACACGAAGTGAGCGACCGTGGGGGCTTAACTTGCCAGCGCGGCCTTCACTGCCGCAGACACCTGGCCCATGTCGGCCTTGCCGGCCAGCTGGGCCTTCACTGCGCCCATGACCTTGCCCATGTCGGCTGGACCCACGGCGCGGCCCAGCTCGGCGGCCAGGGCGGCGACGATGGCCTTGACCTCGGCCGTGACTTCGTCACCGCTCAGGCGGGCAGGCAGGTAGGCCTGCAGCACGAGCAGTTCGGCCTTTTCCTTGTCGGCCAGGTCCTGGCGCGCTGCTTTTTCAAACGCCTCGATCGAATCCTTGCGCTGCTTGATCAGCTTGTCCACGATGGCGACGGCCATCACGTCGTCGACCACCACGCGCTCGTCCACTTCCTTTTGCTTGATCGCCGACAGCAGCAGGCGGATGGTCCCCAGGCGCTCGCTGTCCTTCGCGCGCATGGCGGTTTTCATGTCTTCGGTGATCTGTTCTTTGAGGGTCATGGCGGGGCTCCTGATGGGGTGGATTGAAAATGGATTCGCAAAAACAAAAAAGCCCGCAGAGCGTCCTCTTGCGGGCTTGAGTTGCCGTGAGGCAAGTACTTGATTTAGTACAGCTTCTTGGGCAACTGCATCGCGCGGATGCGCTTGTAGTTGCGCTTGACGGCGGCGGCCTTCTTGCGCTTGCGCTCGGCGGTTGGCTTTTCGTAGAACTCGCGGGCGCGCAGGTCGGTCAGCAGGCCGAGTTTTTCGATGGTGCGCTTGAAGCGGCGCAGCGCGACGTCAAAGGGTTCGTTGTCTTTTACGCGAATGGTGGTCATTGATGAATCGATTCAAAAGATGCACTTTTCATTGATCTGATCAGGATCAGGCCAGGTGCGGGTTTGCTAGCAAAGCCTAAGAGTAGAGCAGCCCCCACGCTCCCCACTGCGTGTGGTCGCTGCCCCCCAAGGGGGTCGCTGCGCCTGCGGCCCGGCGAAGCCGGTTCCGCGGCCCTTGCTGGCGGGGGAGTCACGCCCGCTTCACTGCTCAGGGGGCGGCTACGCCTGCGGCCCCTGCTGGCAAGTGAGTTGGCATTTTTTGCAGTCAATCGCTTGTCATTTTGACACCTTGGCCGCCAGCGCCTGCGCGCAGGCAAAGCCGCTGGCCCAGGCCCACTGGAAATTGTAGCCGCCCAGCCAGCCGGTCACATCGACCACTTCGCCGATGAAATAGAGGCCGGGCTGCTTCGATTCCATGGTTTGCGAGGACAGGTCGCGGGTATCGACGCCGCCCACGGTCACTTCTGCTTTGCGATAGCCTTCCGAGCCGTTCGGCGTCAGTTGCCAGTCGGCCAGTCGCTGGGCCAGCGTTTGCAGCGCCTTGTCGGTAGCGTCAACGATGGGGCGTTGCAAGGCAGGGTCTTCGCTGACCCAGGCGTCGGCCAGGCGGCTGGGCACCAGGGTGGCGAGTTCGTTGGCGATCAGTTTTTTCGAGCTGGCCTTGGCGCGCAAGAGCATGGCGGGCAAATCCGTGCCCGGCGCCAGGTTGATGCGCACCGGCTGGCCTTCGCGCCAGAAGCTGGATATCTGCAGCACCGCCGGGCCGCTAAGCCCCCGGTGGGTGAACAGCAGGTCTTCGGCGAACACCACCGCCTTTTTGCGCTGTTTGGGCGTGGCATCTGGCAGGCCGGTCTCGATCAGTACGGGCAGCGCCAATCCGGCCAACTGGGCATACGGCGCCCAGGCCTCGCCGTCGAAGGTCAGCGGTACCAGCGCGGCCCGGGGCTCAATCAGGCGCAGGCCGAACTGCTTCGCGATGCGGTAGCCGAAATCGGTCGCGCCGATCTTCGGGATCGACAGGCCGCCGGTGGCAATCACCACCTGCGGCGCTTCAACCAGGCCCCGGTCGGTCTGGATTTGATAGCTGGTGGCGCCCGGCTGTTCTGCGCAAACCACGCTTTTGATGCCGCAGGATTGCCAGCGCGTGACCTGGCCGGCGTCGCATTCGGCCAGCAGCAGGTTGATGATGTCCTCGGCCGAGCGGTCGCAAAACAGCTGGCCCTTGTGCTTTTCGTGGAACGGCACCTGGTGGCGCTGCAGCAGTTCGATGAAATCCTGCGGCGTGTAGCGCGACAGGGCGGAGCGGCAGAAGTGCGGGTTGTCACTCAGAAACTGCGCTGGCGTGGTGTCCCGGTTGGTGAAGTTGCAGCGGCCGCCGCCCGAGATGCGGATTTTCTCGGCCACCTTGTCGCTGTGGTCCACCAGCAAGACCTTCAGGCCCAACTGGCCCGCCTGGCCGGCGCAAAACAGCCCGGCCGCGCCAGCGCCAATCACGACCACATCGAATTTATCAATCAAATCAGCCTCTTGCGCAGGCAGGGCGGGCGCAGGTAGCTATGGAAAGCATAGCGATCTGGTGCGCGCCGTGGCTGCGTTTCATGAAACACCGAAGTGTAGCCGCGCCAGGGCGTGCAGCCTGATCCGGTGCTTCAGGCGCTGCGGCGCACTTCCGGGTGTTCGGCAGCCTGCGCCAGGGCGCTGATGACATCGCCGACAACGATGACCGAGGGACTGGCCAGGCCGGAGAGCCTAACGTCGGTCGAGAGCCGGGCGAGCGTGGTGGCGATGTGGCGCTGGGTCGGCAAGGAGGCGTTCTGGATCACCGCGACCGGCGTGTCGGCGGGCAGGCCGGTCAGCAACTCGTTCTGGATGCGTTCGGCGCCGCTGACGCCCATGTAGATCACCAGCGTCAGCCGGGCGCTGTGGGCAGTGGCGGCCAGCGCGCGCCAGTCGGTCCCGGCATCGCCGGGCTTGGCATGGCCGGTGACGAACACCACGCCGTGCGCATGCTGGCGGTGCGTCAGCGGCACGCCGAGCGAGGTAACCGCCGCCAGCCCGGCGGTGATGCCGTTGACGACCTCGACCCGGATGCCGGCGGCCTGCAGGTGCTCGACCTCTTCGCCGCCCCGGCCGAAGATGAAGGGGTCGCCGCCCTTGAGCCGGACGACGGTTTCGCCTTCGCGGGCGGCCATGACCATGAGCTTTTCGATGAAGGCCTGCGGCGTGGATTTGCAGCCGCCGCGCTTGCCGACATAGACGATGCGGGCGCCAGGGGCGGCAAACGCGACGATTTCCTCGCTGACCAGGTCATCGACGAACAGCACGCTGGCTTGCTGGATGGCCTTGACGGCCTTGAGGGTGAGCAGTTCGGGATCGCCCGGACCCGCTCCGACGAGGGTGACTTTGGGGTTGTTCATAGTTGCCTGAGCAGTTGCAAGATATGCGCCACCTGCTGCGCAATCGACGGCGGCAGGGGGCTGTCGCCCGCCAGCACCGACCGGATATAGGCCGCCGTGCTGTCCGCGTCGATGGCCTTGGGCAGATCCGGAACCGACGGCAGGGTTCCCTTCAGGCCTTCATCCGCCAGCACCTTCTCGCCGTTGATGAAGCCCTGCATCTGCGGCGAGCGGCGCGGGTCGGCCACGCCTTCGCCCTCGGTGCCGCGCAGCAGCAGCGCATCGGCCTGGACGAGTTCGAACGTGGCCGCCATCGACAGCGCGTATTCGGGGTGCGTGTAGCTGCTGACCACCAGCGCCCGGCCGGCGACCGGATTCATCAGCTTGACCAGGCTGTGCGCCGGGTTGCGCAGGCCGACGGCGCGGCGCACGTCGAGCAGGCGCTTGAGCGCCGGGCTGAGCAGTTCGGTGGGCGCGAACGCCACCTCGCCGGATGCTATGGATTTGATAGCAGTCAGCGCAGGCACATCAAGCGCAGCGAGCACTTCCGATGAAAAAACGCGTTTCGATTCGGTCGGCGTTCCATGCACCAGCACGCTACAGCCCTCGCGCGCCAGCAGCAGCGCCAGCAGCGGCGTGAGCACCGGCAGCTTGCGCGCGCCGTTGTAGCTGGGCAGCACCACGATGGGGCCGTCGCTGGCGGGAATCATGTTCAGGCGCTGGTGAACGGCGTCGAGAAAGCCGGCCATTTCCTCGGGCGTTTCGCCCTTGATGCGCATGGCCAGGCAAAAGCCGCCGATTTCCAGGTCGGTCACGACGCCGTCGAGCACCTGGCCGAGCAGGTCGGCGGACTGTTCGCGCGACAGCGGGCGGGCGCCGTCCTTGCCGCGCCCGATTTCCTTGATGTAGTGGCTGATGCTCATGCGGCGATTGTCCGTGAAACCAGATGACCTGCCGTTATGAGCTTAAGCCACCTGCCGGATCGGAATCACGGTGCGCGCCGGCGCCGCCGTGTCGCCTCGGGCCGAGCGCAGCCTGCGCTTGAGCTCGGGAACGCAGGAGCCGCAGCTGGTGCCGCATTTCAGTGCCGCCTGCAGCGATGCCAGCCGCGCCTCGTCGGTGTCCTGATCGGCCGCCCCCTGCGCCAGGTGGTGGTCGATGGCGGTGTCGGTGACGTTCAGGCAGCTGCACACCACCTTGCCGCGCGACTGCACGGCCACCGGCGCCTTGGCGCCCGGCAGCAGCAGCAGCCGGCCATAGGCCTGCGCCGGCAGTTCGTCCCGCAGCAGGGTGGTGATCCACGCCTGGGCGCTGGTGTCGCCGGCCAGCACGAAGCCGGTCAGCTCGGCCTCTTCGTGGGTGCGCGCCAGCCGGATGGTCCGGCGCTGGCCTTTCCTGCGGTCGGCATAGCGCAGGATGTAGGAGCCGTCGAGGCCGAAAATCCGCTCCAGCAGCGCCAGGGTTTCGTCGCCGGGCGCGTCGTGGGCCGCAGCGCGGAACAGCAGGCCGCTGCGCTCGGGCTGGGGGCCGGCCAGCGGCTTGTTGTTGGAAAACGGCACGCAGCTGGCGAACGGAAAGGCGGCCAGCAGGGGTTTGAGCTGCTCGTGCGCGGCCAGCGCATCGCCTTCGTCGAACCAGGCCATGGCCAGCAGCGACCAGGGCAGTTCGGCCTTCAGTATCTTCACGGCCGCATGCTTGAGCTCGGGCTGCTTGGAATCGGGGCAGTAGGCCGAGGTGGTCAGGGCATTGACGCCGGCCAGGGGCTGGCCGATGCTCGACAGGCCGCCCAGGTATTCGCTGCCCCAGTGCATTGCCATGAAGGCCTGGCTGAGCGCGACTTCGCTTGAAGCCTGCACCGGCACGACGATGGAGCCGCGCCTGGACGTCACATGCACCAGGTCGCCATCCAGGAGCTGCCGCCGGGCCATGTCCTGCGCATTCATCTGGACGGACGGTTCGGCCACATGACCGAACAGCCGGCCCAGCGTGCCGGTGCGGCTCATGCCGTGCCACTGGTCGCGCAGCCGGCCGGTGGTCAGCGAGAACGGGTAGCGCGATTCGCGCGGCTCGGCCACCGGGCGGTACACGGTGTTGACGAAGCACGCGCGGCCGTCGGGCGTGGGAAAAATGCCGTCTTCATAGAGGCGGATTTTGCCCGCCGTTTCGCCCGTTTTCATCGGCCACTGCAGGGGCGCCTTTTCCAGCAGGGCATAGCTCATGCCGGTGATGTCCAGGTCGCGGCCGCGTGTCGATTCGCGGTGCTCTTTCCAGATGGATTCGGCCGTCGTGTAGTTAAATAGTCGGCTTGCGTTGGCGAGTTCAGCGGTATTGCTCCTTCCCCCTTGGGGGGAAGGTTGGGATGGGGGCTGGCTGGCAGTGTCAACCGTGCTGCCCCCACCCCGGCCTTCCCCCAGCGGGGGAGGGAGCAAGGCGGGAGCGGGGAGCAGCAACTCCAGGCGCCTTGCAAAATCAACTGCAATCGACCAGTCGTGCCGCGTCTCGCCGGGCGCCGCCACGGCGGGCCGGACCCGGCTGATGCGGCGTTCGCTGTTGGTCACGGTGCCGGTCTTTTCGCCCCAGGTGGTGGCCGGCAGCAGCAGGTCGGCGTATTCGCAGGTGGCGGTGGTGGCAAACGCTTCCTGCACGATGACCAGTTCGGCGCGTTCGAGCGCACGGCGCACGGTGGCCTGATCGGGCATCGACTGCGCCGGGTTGGTGCAGGCAATCCACAGCGCCTTGATCTCGCCATCGGCGGCGGCCTGGAACATCTCGACGGCGGTCTTGCCCGGCGTTGAGGGCACCGACGGCACGCCCCACAGCGCGGCGACTTCGGCGCGGTGCGCGGCGTTGGACAAATCGCGATGCCCGCTCATCAGGTTGGCCATGCCGCCGACCTCGCGACCGCCCATCGCGTTGGGCTGGCCGGTCAATGAAAACGGCCCGGCGCCCGGCTTGCCGATTTGCGCGGTGGCCAGGTGCAGGTTGATGAGCGCGGCATTCTTGGCCGTGCCGCTGGTGGACTGGTTCAGGCCCTGGCAGTACAGGCTGAGCGTGGCGGCCGAGGTGGCAAATAGTTTGGCGGCTGTGAACAGGTCTTCCTTCTTGATGCCGCAGGTCTGCGCCACCAGGTCGGGCGTGCAGTCGCGCACCGTGGATTTCAGCGCCTCGAAGCCGCTGGTGTGGGCCGCGATGTAGGCCGCGTCAATCCAGCCTTCCCAGAGCATGAGGTGCAGCATGCCGTTGAACAGCATCACATCGGTGCCGGGCTGGATGGGTAAAAAGAGGTCGGCGATCTCGGCCGTGTCGGTGCGGCGCGGGTCGACATGGATGATTTTGAGCGCCGGGTTGGCTGCCTTGGCGTCCTCGATGCGGCGGAACAAAATCGGGTGTGCATACGCCGTGTTGCTGCCGGTGATGAACAGGCACTGCGCATGATTCACATCGTCGTAGCTGGCCGGCGGCGCGTCGGCTCCCAGCGTCTGCTTGTAGCCGGCGACGGCGCTGCTCATGCACAGGCGCGAATTGCTGTCGATGTTGTTGGTGCCGATCAGGCCCTTGGCCAGCTTGTTGAAGGCGTAATAGTCTTCGGTCAGCAACTGGCCCGAGATGTAGAAACCGACCGCGTCGGGGCCGTGCGCCTGGATGATCCGCGCGAAGCTTTCGCTGGCGAAGTCCAGCGCGCTGTCCCAGGACGTGCGCCTGGGCGGTTCGCCACGGTGCTCGCGCCGCATCGGGTGGAGCAGCCGGGTCTGCCGCGTGACCGCGCTGGAGGCCGTCAGGTGCAGCGCCCGGCCCTTGGTGCACAGCCGCCCGAAATTGGCCGGATGGTCCGGGTCGCCCCGCACGCCGGTGATCTCGTTGCCCAGCGACTCGATGATCACGCCACAGCCGACGCCGCAATAAGGACAGGTTGATCGCGTTTCAAGCATGGCGGCTCCAGCAGGCTTCAGTCAAAAAAAAGCGTGTTCAGGCACTGTGGGGGGTTTGCACTTCGAAGGTCGCGTCGCCGATCGCGCCGGCGGACGCAGCGCCCGGGCCGGCCCTGGGCGGCACCGCGTCGAGCGCCAGCGTGGCCAGTTCGCCGGCGTCCAGGTACACCTCGCCGCCATCGACCCTGCAGGCAAAGGCGGTGGTGCAGCCTTCGTCGGGCAGGGCAGCCTGGCCGTCGCACAGGCCGATGCTCCAGTTGTGCAGCGGGCAGGCGACGCGCGTGC
>JAQGMN010000205.1 GCA_028292345.1 Polaromonas sp.
CCCGACGACAGGCCGATGGCGCCTTCCTGCAGGCAGCGCGCCAGCAGCGCGCACATCGCGTCGAGTTCGGCCGGGCTGGCGGCGCGCGTCAGGTCGCCCATGCAGGCGAAGCGCAGGGTGGTGTGGCCGATCAGCACGGCCACGTTCACCGCCGGCCGGGCCTGGGCAACGGCTTCGGCGTAGCTCGCCACCGAATCGAAGCGGAACGAGCCGGCGCCCAGCAGGTTGAGCGGCGGCAGCGGCGCGGCGACCACGAAGGGCGCGAGCGAAATGCCGCAGTTGCCGGCGATCACGGTGGTGATGCCCTGGGACACCTTGGGCAGCATGTCGGGCTGGTTCAGCACGATGGCGTCGTCATGCGTATGCACGTCGATGAAGCCGGGCGCGATGACCCGCCCGGTGCAGTCGATGCAGGTGACATCGGGCAGCGCCAGGCCGGGCGGCAGGTGCTGGCGCAGGTGGGGGCCGAGCGCGGCGATGCGGCCTTCGACCAGCAGCACATCGCCGGTCCAGCCTTCGGCGCCCGAGCCGTCGATGACCCGACCGTTTTCAAGCAGGGTCGCGGCCGTCATGGGGTTTCGCCTTCCCTGAGCGCAGCCGCTGCAGGCGTGTCCCAGTCAAGCCGGGGGTAGTGCCGCATGTCAACGCCCCGGGTGCTGAGCACCTCGCGCACGCCGCCCAGGCGCCTGACCGCCAGGTCGCCCAGGCGCTGCGCCACCAGCACGGTGACGATCTCGATCACGGTGAGGTGCACCAGGTAGGCCTCGGTGCCGACATGCATCACCGGGTCTTCGGGCACATGGATGCCGAGCACGATGTCGGCATGCCGGGCCAGGGCCGTGCCCTGCTGCGTCAGCGCAATCACCGTGGCGCCCTGCGAGCGCGCCACATCCACCGCCTCGATCAGCGAGGGCATCCCGCCCACATGCGAGATGGCGAACACCACGCCCTGCGGGCTCATCGTGGCGGCAGAGACGAGCTGCAGGTGAATGTCGAGGTAGGCATTGGAAACCAGCCCCAGCCGGAACAGCCTGGCCTGCATGTCGGAGGCCATGAAGCTGGAAGTCACGCCCACGCTGTAGCAGTCCACCCGGCTGGCGCGCACGATGGCATCGGCCGCCGCCTCGACCGCCGCCACGCTGAGCTGCGCCTGCACGCCGCTGACGGCGGTGGCCGCGCCCTTGATCACCTTGGAGATGACTTCTGCCGTGCCGTCATGCAGCTGCACCCGCCGGTGCAGCGGCGAGCCGGTGACGGCCATTTCCTGCGCCAGCGCCAGCTTGAACTCGCGCAGGCCGTTGAAGCCCAGGTCGCGGCAGGTGCGCATGACGGTCGGCACCGAACTGCCAGCACGCTGCGCCAGCTGCTCGAAGCTCTCGTCCAGCACGCGCTGGGGGTCCTGCAGGATCAGGGCCAGCACCTTGCGCCGGGCGGTGGGCGCGCTGTCGAGCGTCTCGGCGATTTTGGAAAGGACTTTTGAATTCATGGAAAAGGGTGAAAACGCTGCGGTGGAAGAAAGCGGCCGGCTTCGACGGCTAAAAACAGGTCACGAGCGCATCGCACACCGTGTAATGCTCATCCACCACCGGCATCCAGCGCCATTTGTCGAAAGTGGTGCACGGATGCGAAATGCCCAGCGCCACCAGGTCGCCGACCCGCAGCGCCGCATGCGCCGGGCCGGAGCCGCGCAGGTAGGCATGCTGGTCGTTCAGCGCGCTGATTTTCCAGTCGTCGGGCGCGGCCACCACGCCGGCGCCCCCGGGCTGGTGAAAAGCCAGCGGGACGGGCAGGTCCAGGTCGTAGGAAATGTCGCGCTTGCCGACCGCCAGGATCGCCAGGCCGGGCTCGGGGCAGGACTGCACCGCCGCCCAGACCTCGATGGCCGGCTGCAGGCCGTCGCTGCAATGCAGGCGCGAATTGACGGCGCTCACCATGCGCTTGTAGAAACCGTGGTCGTGCGTCACATAGCAGCCGGAGCGCAGCAGGCCGCGCACCGGCCGGGAGAGCTGCGGCTTGAGCCGGCTGGCGACCAGGTCGAAGATGGCCGAGCCGCCGGCGGTCACCAGCACTTCGTCGTTGTCGAAAAAGCCCTGCCGGTCGCAGGCCAGGGCAATGTCGCAGACGCGCTGCATCAAGGTGGCGGCATAGGCCGCGTCGGGTTCCGACTGGCCGGTGGCCCCCTGCCCTTCGTAGCATTCGATGCCGACCAGCCGGCAGGCGGCGCTGGCATGGATGCGCGCCGCCAGCGCCATGGCATCGGCCTCGGTGCGGCAGCCGGTCCGGGCGCCATCGACGCCCAGTTCAACCAGCACCTCGAACGGCCGCACCGGCGCAGCGTCCTGCGCATGCGCCGAATACCAGGCTTCGATGAGCGCCAGCTGCGCGGCGGAATCGACCAAAAACACCACCCGCAGGCCGTCATGCTCGCGCTGCATGGCCTGTATGCCGGCCAGGTCCACGGCGGTGATGACCTGGTTGGCAATCATCAAGCGGCGCGCGCCGGCCGTGATGCCGGCCCGCATCTGCGCCACGGTGGCAAAGGTCAGGCCCCAGGCGCCTTCGTCGAGCTGGCGCTTGAGCAGCTGCGGCGACATGGTGGTCTTGCCGTGCGGCGCCATGTCCAGGCCGCGCTCGGCGGCGAAGCGCTGCATCCAGCCCAGGTTGTGCTGCAGCGGCTGCTGCTTGACGACGGCCAGCGGCAGCGGCAGGTCGCCCTGGAGCACATTCCACTGCTGGCCGGCAATCTGCGAACGGCGCAGCGGCGGGCTGGTGTGGGGAAAGCCCTTGAAGCTGGCATCAATCTGCGGGTCGAGCAGGTCTTGCAAAGTGGTCATGGTGGATTTCTTGGGTTTATGTTGAAAGGGCGGCGGCCGGCGTGATGTCGTCGCGGATGCAGGCCTTGAAGCGGCCCTGGCCCATGTCGCGCAATTCAGGCCGCGCCGTGGCGCAGGCCTCGATGGCATGCGGGCAGCGGGTGCGAAAGACGCAGCCCGACGGCGGATTGACCGGGCTGGGCATGTCGCCCTTGAGAGGGGCATATTCGCTCTTGTGCTCGGGGTCGGGCTTGGGCGAGGCGGCCAGCAGCGCCTGGCTGTACGGATGCAGCGGCTGCGCGAACAGCGCGGCGGTCGGGCCGACCTCCATCACCCGGCCCAGGTACAGCACCACCACGCGGTCGCAGAGGTACTCGACCACGTCCAGGTCGTGCGAGATGAACAGCATGGTCAGCGACAGCCGGTCGCGCAGGTCGCACAGCAGGTTGACCACCTGCGCCTGGATCGACACGTCCAGCGCCGACAGCGGCTCGTCGGCGACGATGAATTCCGGCTCCACCGCCAGCGCCCGGGCCACGCCGATGCGCTGGCGCTGGCCGCCCGAGAACTCGTGCGGATAACGGCTGGCATGCTCGGGCCGCAGGCCGACCAGTTCGAGCAATTCGGCGATGCGCCGCTCGCGCGCGTCCCGGCCCCTGGCCAGGCCGTGCACCTGCAGGGCCTCGCCCAGGATCTCGTTGACCCGCATCTTGGGGTTCAGGCTGGCATAAGGGTCCTGGAAGATCATCTGCAGCTTGCTGCGCAGGGTGCGCATGCGGCTGGAAGACGCCGCGCCGAGGTCTTCGCCCCGGTACAGCACCTGGCCCGAGGTGCTCTCGATCAGCCGCAGCAGGGTGCGGCCGATGGTGCTTTTGCCCGAGCCGGACTCGCCCACCAGCCCCAGGGTTTCGCCGGGCTGGATGGTGAAGGACACGTCATCGACGGCGCGCACCGGCCTGGCCGGCGAGCCGAAGTAGCGGTGCAGGCTGCGCACTTCAATCAGGGGGGCGGTCATGCGGTCTCCGTCGCTTCAAGTTTGCTGTCAGCCACCAGGATGCAGCGCGCGGCCCGGGCCGGACCGGCGTTGCGCAAGGCCGGCATGGCGTCGCGGCAGGCGGGCCGGGCCTGGTCGCAGCGCGGCTCGAAGGCGCAGCCGGGCGGCGGCGCCAGCGGGCTCGACACCTGGCCGCGAATGGCATACAGCCGGCGCTTGCCGTCAGCCCCGGCCATGGCGCCGGCGGCCAACTCCCGCTTGCGCTGCTGCGCCGGCAGGCAGGCCAGCAGGCCCTGGGTGTAGGGGTGCTGCGGCGCCGCGAACAGGCCGCGCACCGGCGCCGATTCGACGATGCGGCCGGCGTACATCACGGCCACGTCATCGGCATGGTGCGCCACCATGCCCAGGTTGTGGGTGATGAACAGGATGCTCATGCCGGTCTCGCGCTGCAGCCGGCGCATGAGTTCGAGGATCTGCGCCTGGATCGTCACGTCCAGCGCGGTGGTGGGCTCGTCGGCGATCAGCAGCGTCGGGTTGCACGCCATGGCGAGCGCAATCATCACCCGCTGGCGCATGCCACCCGACAGCTGGTGCGGGTACTCGTGCAGGCGCTGCGCCGCTGCCGGGATTTCGACCAGTTCCAGCATGCGCCGGGCATGCGCCAGCGCGGCCGCGCGGTCCAGCCCGAGGTGCAGCCGCACCGACTCGGCAATCTGCTCGCCGATGGTGAAGACCGGGTTCAGGCTGGTCATCGGCTCCTGGAAGATCATGGCGATTTCATTGCCGCGTATCTTGCGCATGGCCGGTTCCGGCACCGCCTTCAGATCGAGCAGATCGACGGTGCTGCCGGCGCGGTCGGTGAACAGCGCCTGGCCGCTGACCTGGGTGGACGCGGTTCGTGACAGCAGGCGCATCAGGGTCAGGCTGGTCACTGACTTGCCGGAGCCGGACTCACCGACCAGGGCGGTGGTCTTGCCGGCGCGGATGATGAAGCTGACATCGGCCACCGAGCGGATCAGGCCTTCGTCGGTGTCGAAGAAAGTGCTCAGGTTGCGCACATCGAGGCGCAGCGGATCAACAGGTTGGAGGCTTGGGTTCATGGGGTACTTTGGGAGTCGGTCACATGGACTTCTTGAGGCGCGGGTCCAGCAGGTCGCGCACGCCGTCGCCCAGCAGCTGCAGCGACAGCGCGGTCAGGATGATCGCCAGGCCGGGAAACAGCACGATCCAGAGCGCTTGGTGCGCATACTGCTGGCTGCCGGCCACCATGGTGCCCCAGGTCGGGATTTCGGGCGGGACGCCCACGCCCAGGAAGGACAGCGCGGCCTCGGCCAGGATGGCATAGGCGAAGATGAACGAGGCCTGCACCAGGATGGGCGACATCAGGTTGGGCAGGATGTGCCGCCACAGGATGCGCGGCGTCGAGACGCCGACCGCTCGCGCCGCCTCGACGAACAGCAATTCGCGCACCACCAGGGTGGAGGCGCGCACCACGCGGGCCACGCGCGGCGTGTACACCAGCACCAGCGCCAGCACCACATTGAGCATCGAAGGCCCGAGGATCGCCACCAGCGCAATCGCCAGCAGGATGTCGGGGAACGACATCATGGCATCGACCACCCGCATGATGGGCGCGTCCAGCCGCCTGAAGAACCCGGCCACCAGGCCGAACAGCGTGCCGAAGGCAATCGAGCCGATGGCGGTCAGCGCGGCAATCGTGAGCGAGTAGCGGCCGCCGAAGGCGATGCGGGCGAACAGGTCGCGGCCCAGCTCGTCGGTGCCCATCCAATGGCTGGCGGTGGGCGCCGACAGGCGCTCGCTGACCGCCGTATCGTTCGGGTCGTACGGTGTGATCACATTTGCCAGCAGGGCCACCACGACGACCACCAGCAGGCAGACGGCCGCCACCAGCACGATGCGGCGCCGGAACAGTTTCTTGAGGATCAGGGGGAATGTCATGGAGTATCGGCCTGCCGGGTCAGTATTTCACGCGGGGATCGACCAGCATGTAGAGCAGGTCGGTGAGGAAGTTGATCACCACATAGATCATGGCGATCACCAGCAGCGCGCCCTGGATCACCGGATAGTCGCGCCGCAGCACGGCGCTCACCACCAGGTTGCCCACGCCGGGCAGGCCGAACACCGTTTCGGTCACCACGGCGCCGCCGATCATCAGCGCCACCGTCAGCCCCAGCACGGTGACGATGGGCACCAGGGCGTTGCGCAGCGCATGCTTGAGCACCACCACGCTTTCGGACAGGCCCTTGGCGCGGGCGGTGCGCACATAGTCCTCGCCCAGCACATCGAGCATGGAGGCCCGGGTGAAGCGGATGATGAGCGCGGAATTGAGCACGCCCAGCACCACCGAGGGCAGCACCAGGTAGTGAATGCGCTCGACCAGTGTCGCGCCCGGGTCGCCATAGCCCGACACAGGAAACCAGCCCAGCGACACCGCGAAGATCTGCATCAGCACCAGCCCGAACCAGAAGCTCGGAATGCTCGCGCCCAGCATGGCAAAGCCGGTCAGCAGCTGGTCGATCAGCCTGCCGCGAAACACCGCCGACACGATGCCGCAGGGCACGCCGATCAGCGCGGCGATCAGCACCGCCATCAGCGCCAGCAGCGTTGTGGGCTCGGCCCGCTCCCACAGCGCCTGGGTGACCGGGCGCTGCAAAAAGATCGAGTCGCCCAGGTTGCCGTGCGCCAGTTCCCTGACCCAGTAGCCGAACTGCACCAAGAGCGGCTGGTCCAGCCCGTACTGCCTTTGCACGCGAGCGATGTCCTCGGCCGTCGCCTGGTCGCCCAGCAGCACGGCAATCGGGTCGCCCGAGGCGGCGCGGGTCAGCAAAAAGACAATCACCGCCACAAGCGCCATGACGACCAGCATGCCCATCAGGCGCGAGAACAGATAACGGGTCATGGCAGTGTTTTCATCGCAAGGTTATTTTTCATTGATCCACCCGTGGCCCGGTTGCGGGCGCCACGATGCCAGTCGAGCCACTCAGCAGACTTGCCGGGCCGCAGTCGAAGACAGCGCAGTCAAGCAAAGCGACAAGCGTAGAGGCGACACCACCCCAGCCAGGGCCGCGGAACCGGCTTTGCCGGGCCGCAGGCTGCAGGCTGCGGCTCCAAGCCCGCCTGCGTGGGCTTGGACAGTCTGCAGATGCGCCGCCTCTGGCGGCGTGGCGCCCTGCAAGGGCAGCGGCCCCCTCGGGGGGCAGCGACCCGCGAAGCGGCGGAGCGTGGGGGCTCAGTTTTTCAATCCGGTGTTCCAGAAGAACGGCCAGGTCGACGGGACATAGCCCTGCAGCGCCGGCGACTTGGCCGACAGGCTGTTGAATTTGCCGACGTTGATATAAGGCACCTCGTCATACACCACCTGCTGCACCGCGCCCCACAGGGCGCCGCGCTTGGCCGGGTTGGTTTCCTGGTTGAGCGCGGCCAGCGACGACTGCTTGGCCGGCGAGCTCCACCAGCCCGGCGCGCCGTCGCCCAGTTGCGGCGGCGACAGCATCGGCTCCGGGAACTGGCCCGAATGGGTGATGTAGATGTCCCAGAGTTTCGAGTCGCCCCGGCGCTGCACCAGCGTGGCCCAGTCGACCACGTTGAGTTCGGCCTTGAAACCGGCGCGCTTGAGCTGCTCGGCCATGATCAGCGCCATGTTGTAGTGAAAGTCGTACTGCCGGCTCGTCAGGATGCGGATGGTCTCGCCCTTGTAGCCCGCAGCGGCAGCCTGGCCCCTGGCTTTTTCCTTGTCGCGCTCGTTGTACAGCGCCGCGCCGGCGGTCGAATAAAACGGCGTGCCCTTGGGGAAATGGTTGGGTTCGGCGGTGAAGAAGCGGGTGTCGCCAAAGCCGGCCGCCAGCATTTCGCCTTCGCCAAAACTGGTCTGCACCGCCTTGCGCACCGGCAGCGACGCCATCACGCCCTCCTTGGTGTTGAACACGAAGTAGGGAAAGCCGAACGACGGTGTCAGGATGGGAACGGTCTTGCCGCCGGCCTTTTCCAGCCGCCCGAGCGCCTCGGTGGGCAGCAGATCCGCAAAATGGTACTGGCCGGCCAGCGAGCCTTCGACGCGCGTGTTGGCGTTGGGCACGGGAATGAAGCGCAACTCCTCGGCGACCGCGACTTTCTTGCCGCCGTAGCCGCTGGCCGCCTCACTGCGGGCGCTGTACTGGTCGAAGCGCGTCAGCAGCACATACTGGTCGGGCCGGCGCTCCTTGAACTTGTAGGGGCCGGTGCCGACGAATTCCTTGAGCGGCGCGGCAATGGATTCCTTGGCCATGATGGCGGCCATGCCCGAGGGCATGGCCAGCTGCGACAGCAGCGGCGCATAGGGGCTTTTCAGCGTGATCTCGACGCCGTGGCTGCCATTGGCCGCCAGATCGGCCACCTCTTTCGACAGCGCCTTGCCGCGCGGCGACACCTCCATCCAGCGCTTGAGGCTGGCTACCGCGTCTTCACCATTCATCTCGCGGCCGTTGTGGAGCATCACGCCCTTGCGCAGGCTGATGCTGTAGCGCTTGCCGTCGGCCGACACCTTGGGCAGGCTTTCGGCCAGCATCGGCACGATTTTCCAGCTGGCGTCGAAGGTGAACAGCGGCTCGTAGACGTGCTGCATGATGGTCGCCACCAGGTCGGTCGGCGACGCCATCGGGTCCAGCGTGGGCGGCTCGGCAATCATGGCCAGGTTGAGCGCCGATTTTGAAAGGGCCTGTGCATGCGACACGGCTGGCAAAAGTGCCAGGCCACCGCCCACCATCAGCGCCAGAGTGACCGCCTTGCGCCGGTTGAACCAGATTTCCTGCATCATGACAATTCCTTTAAATTGAAAGTAATTTTCAACTTGCAAAGAATATGCCAACAATTTTTAGCGAAAATTGGTAGTAACCCTAAACAATCCAGATAAATATGAAAATATTTTTCATATTCAACCGCTGCCTGGATGAAAGTGGGGCATTCCGGATTCATCATGTGCACCAGTCTGGTGTTGACCGCACCGGGCCTGTGGCAACCTCGTTTTTTCCTCAACCAGGAGTTTTTCCATCATGTCCGCACTCGAATACCTGGGCAATCCGCCCCTGGCCTCCGACCACCAGCCCCGCCCGTTTTCGCCGGCTGTGCGCGCCGGCGACTTTGTCTATGTCTCCGGCCAGGTGCCGGGCGATGAAAACGGCGAGATCGTGCAGGGCGGCATTGAAGTGCAGACCCGGCAGGTCATGAAAAACATCTCCGCCGCGCTGGCGCTGGCCGGCTGCACGCTGGACGATGTCTGCAAGACCACGGTGTGGCTGCAGGATGCGCGGGACTTCGGCAGCTTCAACCGCGTGTACATGAGCTATTTTGGTGCCGGCAAGCCGGCGCGCTCGACGACCGAGGCGCGGCTGATGGTCGATGCGCGCGTCGAGATCGACGTCGTGGCCTACAAGCCGCGCGGCTGACCAGCGCAATAGACGGGCCGGCGGGGTGCCGCGCTCGCCCGGGAAATCAGCTCAGACCGGCCAGGCGACGCCCTGGTCGTTGAGCAGCACATCGAGCGCGATGTCGTGCGGCTCCGGGAGCAGGTCGGGCAGCCAGCCGTGGCTGAACCCCAGGCCCACCGTGACCGGACGCGGCGACAGCGTGGCCAGCGTGCGGTCGTAGAAACCGCCGCCATAGCCCAGCCGGTAGCCGCCCGGCCCGTAGCCGACGCAGGGCACGAACAGCAGCGTCGGCACGATGATCTCGGTGTCCTTGGGCTTGGGAATGCCGTAGGCATCCTCCTCCATCGGGCAGCCGGGGTACCAGGCGTGAAAGGTCAGCGTCTTGTGCAGCTTGTTGACCACCGGCAGGCCGATCTTGCGCGGCGACCTGCTTGCTATGCTTTCTGTAGCTAACTGCGCCCGCCCCTCTTGCGCAGAAGGCGTATTTTCCTGAAATTCCGGGCTCAGCACGGCATCTTCCTGCCAGCGGTACAGCGCCGGCAGCGGGTCGAACTCGCCCTTGATCGGCCAGTAGGCGCCAATCACCTCGTGGGGCGAGCCGACCAGCCAGATGCGCATGACGCGCTGCAGCAGGTCCGCCCGGGCCAGCCGGTCGGGCATGTCGAGGCGCGACTGCACCAGTGCTTTTCGTGTGCTTAATTTGTCCATAATCCTCCGATGCTATACAAAATTCTATGCAGCGCGGCAGTTTCAGCCGTGCTGGCCGCGCCAGCCCTGGCGCAAAGTCCTTCCACCGCCTGGACGCCG
The DNA here is from genome assembly GCA_028292345.1 of Polaromonas sp. Taxonomy (GTDB): domain Bacteria; phylum Pseudomonadota; class Gammaproteobacteria; order Burkholderiales; family Burkholderiaceae_C; genus Polaromonas. The sequence continues at coordinate 10,038 of JAQGMN010000205.1, forward strand.
GGCGCCAATGCCGACGGCGACAGCCTGATCGCGGAGATGAACAAAGCCTTTCGCAGCAGCAACAAGGGCCGGCTGGCGCAGCTGCTGCCGCAGGCCCGGGGCCATGCGCTGGAGCCGTGGGCGGCCTACTGGGAACTCAAGGCCAGGCTGGGCGAGGCCAGCCCGCAGGAAGTGCAGGATTTCCTGTCGCGCCATGCCGGCAGCTACCAGGAGGACCGGCTGCGCAACGACTGGCTGCTGCTGCTCGGCCAGCGCCGCGACTGGTCGTCCTTTGCCGCCGAATACCCGAACTACCGCATGAACGACGACCGCGAGGTGCGCTGCTACGCCCTGCTGGTCGAGCATTTGAAGAATCCGGGGCTCGATGCGCGCCTGTCCGACGAGGTGCGCCGCAACTGGTATGCGCAGCGCGACGCCGACGACGGCTGCAACGCCGCCGCCGAGCGGCTGGTGGGCAGCCAGAACCTGGCGCCGCTCGATGTCTGGCAAAAGGCCCGGCTGGCGATGGAGGCCAACCGGCCGAACGCCGCCAGCAAGGCCGTGGCCATCGTCGCGCCCGAGGCGCTCGGCATGGTCACCGAGCTGAACGCCAGTGCATCCAAGTTCCTGGCCGGCAAGTACCTGGCGGTGCGCACGGTGCGCAAGGAAATCATCACGCTGGCGCTGGTCAAGCTGGCCGTGAGCGACTCCGAAGGCGCCGCCTTCCAGCTGGATGGCAAATGGTCGCTGCAGCTCACCGCCGAGGAGCGCAACTGGCTCTGGGGCCTGATCGGCAAGCAGACCGCCAGCCGCCTGGGCACGCAGCCGGCGGGCGACGCGCTGGCGTATTACGCCCGGGTCACCAGGGACACCGATCTGACCGACGACATGCTGGCCTGGAAGGCGCGCGCCGCCCTGCGCGCCGGCACGCTGCCGAGCTGGCACCTGGTGCTCCAGGCCGTCAACGCGATGAGCGACGAAGGCCGCAAGGACCCGACCTGGATGTACTGGAAGGCGCGCGCGCTGCTGGCCACGTCGCCGCCCGACATCGCCAGCGCCGCCATCACGCCGCAAGGCCCGGCGACCACCACGCTGATTGCGCCGCAGCGTGCCGAGGCGCTGGCGCTGCTGCAGTCCATCGCGTCGGTGCGCGGCTTTTACGAGCAACTGGCGCTTGAAGAACTGGGCCAGAAGATTGCCGTGCCGTCCCGGCCCGCACCGCTCACGGCCGAGGAAAAAGACGCCGCGCGGCTCAACCCGAGCCTGATGCGGGCGGCCTACGCCATCCAGACCGGGCTGCGCTCCGAAGGCGTTCGCGAATGGAACTACGCCACCAACCTGCACCAAAAGGGCGGCATGAACGAGCGCGAACTGCTGGCCGCCGCCCAGCTGGCCTGCGACCGCCAGATCTGGGACCGCTGCATCAACACCAGCGAGCGCACCACCGGCGTGGCCGACTTCGAGCAGCGCTTTCCGATGCCGTTTCGCGAATCGGTGGTCAGCCGCAGCCGGGCCATCGGCCTGGACCCGGCCTATGTCTACGGCCTGATCCGCCAGGAAAGCCGTTTCATCATGGACGCCCGCTCGGGCGTGGGCGCCTCGGGCCTGATGCAGGTCATGCCGGCCACGGCGCGCTGGACCGCCAACAAGATCGGCCTCGCCGGCTTCACGCCCGACCAGATCAACGACCGGGACACCAACATCACCATCGGCACGGCCTACCTCAAGCTCGCGCTGGACGACCTGAACGGCTCGATGCCGATGGCCGCCGCCGCCTACAACGCCGGGCCGGGCCGGCCGCGCACCTGGCGCAACGGCCCGACGCTCGATGCCGCGATCTGGGCCGAGAACATTCCGTTTGCCGAGACCCGCGACTATGTGAAAAAAGTGCTGTCCAACACCACCAATTACGCGGCCATCCTGACCGGGCAGCCGCAGTCGCTGAAAAGCCGGCTGGGCAAGGTCGGACCGCGCGACGCGGCCACGCCCGAGCCGTACAAAGACCTGCCTTGATGCGCCGCCGGGCCGACCCTGCGGCCGGTCGCCGGCGGGCTCCACGGGGAGAAAAAAGCGCAGCAAGGCCCGAAATGCGCATTCGCCTACAGGCAGGCAACCATTGATCTGCTATGGTTTTCGGATGTCCCTGCCTGCTGAAAACCTACCCCGCATCGCGCCTGACACGGCGCTTTTTCTTGACTTCGACGGAACGCTGGTGGCGCTGGCCGCGCAGCCCGAACTGGTGGAAATTCCCCAGGGCCTCGCCGGCACGCTGGCCGAACTGCACCGGCGGCTGAACGGCGCGCTGGCGCTGGTGTCCGGCCGGCGCCTGGCCGACCTGGATGGCTTCCTGGCGCCGCTGCTGCTGCCGGCGGCCGGCGAACACGGCGCGCAGCGCCGCACGGCCGACGGCCTGATGATCAGCGCGCCCCCGGCGGACCTGGGGCCGCTGCTGCAGGCGGCCGAGGGCCTCGTGGCGCGCCATCCGGCGCTCAAGCTCGAACGCAAAAACCTGGCGCTGAGCCTGCACTACCGGCAGGCACCCGAACTGGAAGGCTTGTGCCTGCAGACGATGCAGGAGGCGGTGCGGCGCAGCCCGGGCATCGAGCTGATGCAGGGAAAATGCGTGATCGACCTGAAACCCGAGGGTTTCAGCAAGGGCACGGCGATCGCTTTCTTCATGGGTGAGGCGCCGTTTGCCGGCCGTGTCCCGGTGTTTGCCGGCGACGACGTGACCGACGAGGCCGGCTTCGAGGCGGTGCAGCGCTTGGGCGGGCATGCCATCAAGGTCGGTCCGGGACCGACGTTGGCCCAGCACCGCTGCGCCAGCGTGTCGCAGTTGGCGGCGTGGCTGCAATCGGCCGTGGCGTCCCTGCCGGGCATCGGCTCCCCTGACAGCCGTCCGGGGTTTGCGGCATGAGCGCCCCGGCCTCGACCCCGCAGTTTTCGCCGCCGGCGTCGCCCTCGCTGTCGCTGGGCGTCATCGGCAACTGCGCCTTCAGCGCGCTGGTCGATGTGCGCGGGCGCATCGTCTGGTGCTGCCTGCCGCGCTTCGACGGCGACCCGGTGTTCAATGCGCTGCTCGA
>JAQGMN010000237.1 GCA_028292345.1 Polaromonas sp.
ACGCCGCTGGGCTACCAGACCATGGTGGGCGAGCGCGGCCTGAAGCTGTCGGGCGGCGAGAAGCAGCGCGTGGCGATTGCCCGCACGCTGCTGAAGAACCCGCCGGTGGTGATCTTCGACGAAGCCACGTCGGCGCTGGACTCGGCCAACGAGCGCGCCATCCAGGGCGAGCTGCGCACCGCCGCGCAGAACAAGACCACCCTGGTGATTGCGCACCGGCTGTCCACGGTCGTCGATGCGCATGAAATCCTGGTGATGGACGCCGGCCGCATCGCCGAGCGCGGCAGCCACGCCGCGCTGCTGGCCGCCAACGGCCGCTATGCCGACATGTGGGCCATGCAGCAGCAGGCCAGCGAGCGGATTCTGGATGAAATCGGGGTCTAGCGCTTGACTGGCGGCTCCAGTCAGCTATAAAAAGATGAGTGCTTAAGCGCCAGCCGGGTCCGTTGCCGGGGCATGGCGCCCGCGCCGCCTGCGCGGTTTCCCGCCGCATAATCCGGGCATGGAAACCAAATGGCTGGAAGATTTTGTCTCGCTCGCTGAAACCCGCAGCTTCAGCCGGTCGGCGCAATTGCGGCATGTCACGCAGCCGGCTTTCTCGCGGCGCATCCAGGCCCTCGAAGCCTGGGCCGGCACCGACCTGGTGGACCGAAGCTCCTACCCGACGCGGCTGACGCCGGCCGGCCAGACGCTGTACAACCAGTCGCTGGAAATGCTGCAGGGCCTGCAGTCGACCCGGGCGATGCTGCGCGGCCACACCTCGGCCGGCCAGGACTTCATCGAGTTCGCCGTGCCGCACACGCTGGCCTTCACCTTCTTCCCGGCCTGGGTCAGCAGCCTGCGCGACAGGTTCGGCCCGATCAAGAGCCGGCTGATCGCGCTCAATGTGCATGATGCGGTGCTGCGGCTGACCGAAGGGAACTGCGACCTCCTGATTTCCTACCACCACGACTCGCAGCCTTTCCAGTTGAGCGCCGACCGCTACGAGATGGTGCTGCTGGGCCAGGAGGTGCTGGCGCCGTTTTGCCGGGCCAATGCCGCGGGCGAGCCCGAATTCCGGCTTCCGGGGCGTGCCGGCCAGCCCCTGCCTTACCTCGGCTATGCGCCCGGCGCCTACCTGGGGCGCATGGTGGAACTGATCCTCAAGCAATCGGGCGTTCCCATCCACCTCGACCGGGTGTACGAGACTGACATGGCCGAGGGGCTCAAAGCCATGGCGCTGGAAGGTCATGGCATTGCATTTCTGCCGCTCAGCGCCGTGAAAAAAGAGCTTCGTTCCCGAAAGCTGGTCAGTGCCGGCAGCAACCTGGAAATGACCATGGAGGTCAGGGTCTGCCGGGAACGGCCCACGACGCGCAATGCCGCCAAAAGCCATGCACAGGATTTGTGGGTCTATCTGCAGTCGCAGGCTCAGGGTAGGGACAAGGGGGCCGGCCAGGGCCTTCTGACGGCGTCCATGCGCCAGCCGTCATCGCCTAGGTAGCAACCCGCAGTAGTTATAAACATTTTGCATAGTTTTTCGCGCAAACAGCATTTGCAGTTTCATAACCGCGTATTTACAGTTCGTGACATTCAATTTTTGAAGCCGTTCATGATTTGGGAATTTTTGCAGCGCAGGGCTCGACACCTGCTGCACCAGAACTGAACGGCGCAAATATTGCTTGCAGGGCAAAGTGGCCTTTTCCTGGCTCATGCCCTGGCGCCAAAGCATGCATTTACTGGCCATCGTTCAGAAACGAAGTCGTCATTGCATACTGGGTTTGCCCTGGCATCAGGCCGGGTAAACCTTGGCACGGACTCGACACCGGGCTCTATAGAATAGTTTTTTCAATTGTTGCATCACAGGAGATTTCATGAAATTCAAGACAGCCACTCTGGCGCTCGCGCTATTCGCGTCAGGCGCCGCTTTTGCCCAGGCGACCGATACCGTCGCCAAGGCCAAGGCCTCCGGCGTTGTCACCATGGGTGTGCGCGATTCGTCCGGCGCCTTGTCCTATACCCTGGGCGATGGCAAATACGTGGGTTACCACGTCGAGATCTGCCAGCGCGTGATCGCCAACCTGGAAAAGGCGGTCGGCCGCAAGCTTGAAGTCAAGTACCTGCCGGTCACGTCGCAGAACCGGATTCCGCTGGTCCAGAACGGCACGGTCGACATCGAATGCGGTTCGACCACCAACAATGCCACGCGCGCCAAGGACGTCGCCTTCCTGCACACCACGTTCGTCGAGGAAGTGCGCATCGCCGTGAAAGCCAATTCCGGCATCACCTCGATTGCCCAGCTCGCCGGCAAGAACGTGGCCACCACCACGGGCACGACATCGGTGCAGACGCTGCGCAAAAACGAGCGTGCCACCAACATCGACTTCAAGGAAGTCTATGGCAAGGACCATTCCGACAGCTTCCTGCTGCTGGAGTCGGGCCGCGCCGATGCCTTCGTCATGGATGGCTCCATCCTGGCCGGCAATATCGCCTCGGCCAAGAACCCGGCCGATTTCAAGATCGTTGGCGAAGTGCTCAGCGTCGAGCCGATTGCCATCATGGTGCGCAAGGACGATGCCGGCCTGAAGAAGATTGGCGACAACACCGTTGACGAACTGATCAAGACCGGCGAAATCAACAAGCTCTGGGACAAGTGGTTCATGCAGCCGATCCCGCCGAAGAACACCCGTGTCGGCCTGCCCGTGAGCGAAAGCACCAAGGCGGCCTGGGCCACGCCGAACGACAAGCCGATGGAAGAGTACGCCAAGAAGTAACACCGGCCCTCCAGGTCAGCAGACCCCGCTCGTGATTGCGCTGGCGGGGTTTGTTGTTTTGACACGCGCAATTTTCATCGGCTAGCGAGCAACAACAGGCAGGAGTCACCATGACGTGGGATTGGAAAGTTTTTTTAAATGACGACGGTGGCGGACGCACCTACCTGGAGTGGATGATGACCGCCTGGGGCTGGACGCTGGCCGTGGCCGTGGCCGCCTGGGTCGTCGCCATGGTCGTCGGTGCGCTGATGGGCACCCTGCGCACCCTGCCAAACAGCCCGTGGCTGGTGCGGCTGGGCAACGTCTGGGTCGAACTGTTTCGCAACATTCCCCTGCTGGTGCAGATTTTTCTCTGGTACTTTGTCGTGCCCAAGATGTTCCCGGCCATGAAGGAAGTGCCCGGTTTTGTGCTGGTGGTGCTGGCGCTGGGATTTTTCACCTCGGCGCGCATCGCCGAGCAAGTGCGCGCCGGCATCCAGGCCCTGCCGCGCGGCCAGCGTTATGCCGGCATGGCGCTGGGATTTACCACCGTGCAGACCTACCGCTACGTGATTTTGCCAATGGCTTTTCGCATCATCATGCCGCCGCTGACCAGCGAGTCGATGAACCTGCTGAAGAACTCGTCGGTGGCGTTTGCCGTGTCGATTGCCGAACTCACCATGTTCGCCATGCAGGCGCAGGAGGAAACCTCGCGCGGCGTCGAGATCTACATTGCCGTGACCGCGCTGTACGCGATGTCCGCCTTTGCGGTGAACCGGCTGATGGCGCTGGTCGAGAAAAAAATGCAGATACCGGGCCTGGTCGTGGTCGGCGCTACCGGCGGAGGACACTGACATGTTTGGACTTGACCTGACCTTTCTGAGCTGGGACATCCTGTCCAAGTTCGTCATCAACGGCTTTTTGTTCAGCGTGCAGCTGACCGTGGTCGCCACCCTGGGCGGTATCCTGCTGGGCACGCTGCTGGCGCTCATGCGCCTGTCGGGCAACAAGCTGCTGGTGCTTCCCGCCACCATCTACGTCAACGGCATGCGCTCGATTCCGCTGGTCATGGTGATCCTGTGGTTCTTCCTCCTGGTGCCGACCATCATCGGCCGGCCCATCGGCGCGGAGCTGTCGGCCACGATCACCTTCGTCGCGTTTGAAGCGGCGTA
>JAQGMN010000251.1 GCA_028292345.1 Polaromonas sp.
CGTCGGTCACTTGCGCGCCGGCATGGGCGGTGGCCGCCATGACCAGAATGCTGAGAAGTTTTCTTTTCACGGTTGTCTCTCCTGAATCGTTGTGGGCTGAATGGCGCCCGTGCGGCATGCCCGGTCGTCATGACCCCAAGCCCACCGGGTTCGGGATCACGCAGCAGGAATGGCAACTTTTGTGCCATGCCGGGTGTGGGGCGGATCGGCCCGTCGAATCGCTTTCGACAGCGTGCGCCACGGCGTTTCAGGTGGATACCGTGCTCATTTGCAACAACGCCAGGGTGTGACAGTGTTCAGAAATGAATCATCCGGCCGCGCATGGCGCATGCGGGCGGGCGCTGGTGCTTCAGGCCGCGCCGCGCTGCCTGATCCAGCCGCGCTGCGGGTCGTAGCCCCACCAGGCCAGGCCAAAAAAGCAGGCGCTTCCCGCCACCACCACGGCCCAGGAGAGCGCGTTGAACTGCCCGTACATGGCAAAGCGCAGCGTCTCGACCACATGGGTGAACGGGTTCCACTGGGCGATGCCCAGCAGCCACCAGGCGCCCGATTCTTCGAGTTTCCACAGCGGAAACAGCGCCGGGCTGATGAAGAACATCGGGAAGATCACGAAGTTCATCGTGCCGGCAAAGTTCTCCAGCTGCTTGATGTACACCGACAGCATCAGCCCCAGCGCGGCCAGCAGCGTCGCGCCGCTGACCATGGCCAGGAACAGCAATGGCAGGTGCTGCCAGCGCAGCGTGACGCCAAAGGCCAGCGCGATCAGCAGGAACACCGCCATCTGCAAGACCGACAGGCAGGTGCCGGCCAGCAGCTTGAAGGCCAGCAGCCAGCCGCGCGGCAGCGGCGCGGTCAGCAGCAGGCGCATCACGCCCATCTCGCGGTCGTAGACCATGGACAGCGAGCTTTGCATGCCGTTGAACAGGGCGACCATCGCCAGCAGGCCGGGCACCATGTAGACCTGGTATTCGACATAGGTTTCGTAGGGCGGCACGATGGACACGCCGAACACGTTGTGAAAGCCCGCCGAGAACACCACGAACCACAGCAGCGGCCGCACCAGCGCCGACGCCAGGCGTGACGGCTGGCGCAGGAACTTGTTGATCTCGCGGCCAACGACGGCGCGCAGCGCCCGCGCCAGGTGCGGCAGTCGCGCGGGTGCGGCATCTGGCAACCCGGTTGCCAGCGGTCTGGCCAAGGGCGGGGCGGGGGGCGTCAGGGGCGCTGCTTGCATGCCGATTCCTTTTCATCCATGCCCAGGGTGTCCAGAACTTCCGTAGGATGCAGCACGCCTTCGAGCGGCGCCACGCCGGCCACGCCGTCGCCATGCGCCAGGAACAGCGGCTGGCGCAGCTGGCCGTCCCACGGCCGGAAGGACAGGCGCGGCCCCTTGGCGCCGTCGATGAACACGCCGCCGCTTCGCAGCCGCTTGAGCTGCTGCGCAACACTCGCCCTGGGGTCGTCGGCCAGCACCGCCGCGACGGCCTTGACCGCGGCCCACGCGGCCCAGTCGTGGCCCTGCATCGGCCGGCCGGCCAGCTTGTGAAAGCGCCTTGAGAGCTGCGGCCCGCCATTGCGCTCCCAGTGCGGATGCCAGCTAAGTGCCATCAGGCCGCTGCTGCCCGCCACCGGTCGCGGCCACTGCGTCGCATAGGGCAGGGTGCGGGCGAATTCGCCCACGCTGTCGGCCAGGGCGACGATTTCATGGTCGCGGTCGCCGGTCAGCAGGCGGGTGTTGGCCAGGTCGCGCTCGCGCGGGTCGGTGCCGAGCTTGAAGGGCCGCGTCTGGACGATCTTCAGGCCATAGCGCTGCGCCGACCGGATGAGCGCCTGGGCCTGCAGCGCATCCTGCGGCTCGGGGCCTTGCAGCAGCAGCAGCCGGCGCCAGTTGCGCGCCGCCAGATACTGGGCCAGCGCATCGCTGCGCATTTGCGTGCTGGGCAGGGTGTGCAACAGGTGCGCCGCGCACTGTTCGCCGCGCAGCGCATCGTCTTCCAGGCCGATGTTGAACACCATGGCGCCGCCCAGCGCGGCCGGCGCCAACTGCACCAGCTGGCGCAGCGCGGGCGCGGGCAGGTCGGCCAGCACATGCCGCACCCCGGTGGCCTTGAGCTGCGCCAGCGCCGCCGGCAGGGCCTGCGCGTCGGCGACGGACAGCTCGATCACCTTGAGGCTCAGGCCCAGCACCTCCAGCTCCACCCCGGCGTCCTCGGCCGCCATGCGGGCGGCGGCCAGCGGGCGCCCTTGCGGATGGCCGGGGTAGGCCTGCTCCAGGCGGCGCGGCGCATAGCGCGCATCGCCCGGCTGGCTGACCACCGCCACCGTGACGGCAGTGGGCGCGGCCAGTGCCGCCAGGGGCAGCCAGCCCCCCAGCAGCCCTGCGAGCGCTGCCGCGCGTCGCCAGGCGCTTCGGTTTCCCTGGGCAGCCATCAGGGCTGCACCAGCACGCTGTGCGGCACGCGCCCGGCCGCCACGCTGCGCACGGCCTTGCCGGCGGCGGTGTCGACCAGCGTCATGTCGTCGGACAGGCCGTTGGCCACATAGAGCGTCTTGCCGTCCGGATGCGCGGCCAGGCCCCAGGCGCGCTTGCCGACCAGGATGGTGTTGCGCACCTCGCGGCTGGCCTGGTCCACCTCGGCCACATGGTTGGCCCGCCCCAGGGCGACCCACACGGTTTTGCCGTCGGGGCTGAGCGCCATGCCGACCGGCGTGATGTCGCTGGCGCGCATGCCCTTGACCCTGAACTGCAGCGTGTGCTTGACCGTGTTGTCCTGGGTGCTCACGATGCTGACGCTGGCGCCCAGTTCGTTGCTGACCCACAGCTCCTTGCCGCCGGCGGCCAGCACAAAGCGCCGGGGACGGTTGCCGACGCGGATGTTCTTGACCACCTTTCGCTGGGCAAGATCGACCAGGTGGACCACGTTGGCCACTTCCGAGGTGACATACGCATGCTTGCCGTCGGGCATCACCAGGATGCCCTCGGGCTCGCCGCCGGTCTTGACCTCGAACAGCTTGGCCTTGCTTTGCAGGTCATAGGCCGCCATGACGTTCTCGTCCTCGATCGAGACATAGGCGACCTTGCCGTCCGGGCTCAAATCGAAGATTTCCGGGCTGTCGCCCAGCGCCACCGTGCCGGTCATTTTGGCGCTGGCCACGTCCACCAGCCCCATCTGATTGCTGTCGCCGCAGGACACGTAAATCTGCCGATGGTCGCGGCTGAACTGCATGTGGCGCGGGCGCTTGCACACGTCGATGGCCGCCACGCGCACGCCCTGCGTGTCAAACACCTGGATGCTGTTGTCCTTCTCGCTGGAAACGTACACCCGGTTGGGCGTCGGCGCGGAGGGCTGGGCCTGCGCCGCTGACAGGCAGGCGCCGGCGAGGAGGCTGGCGCCCAGCGACCAGCGCAGCAAGCGGGCCGGCCGCTGGATTTCCGGGGACTTCGAAGCAATGGAATGCATGGTTTTTTGTCTCGCGTTGGTGAACTAACAAAGCATTCTTCGGGATGCGTCCCACGCTTGGAAGCAAAATCGGGGCCAAAGCCAGGGGCACGCTTGTTGCTTCATCTTACGTTTTTAACTGTTGCGGGTTCGCCGGGTTCAGGCCCGTTGACCTGCCGGATGCCATGCCCTTGTCGCCACCTTCACCTCCGTCCGCAGGCTCGGCAGACCCCCATGCGCCTGCTTCGTTGCCCAGGCGGGTGAACCGCCGGCAGTGGCTTGGCCGCCATCTGGCGGTCGGCATGGCCGGGCTCGCCGGGCTGGCCAGCCTGCCGGCCGCTGCCTCCACCGCAGCCAGCCCGGTGCATGCCGACGTGCCCGCCGGCTGGCCGCTCAAGCCGCTGACGCTGATCGTGCCGTGGCCGGCCGGCGGCGCCACCGACCTGACCCTGCGCGTGCTGTGCGAGGAAGCCGAGCCGCTGCTGGGCCAGCGCATCATCACCGTCAACCGGCCCGGCGCGGGCGGCACGCTGGTCGCGCCCGCGCTGAGGGCCGCAGAGCCCGACGGCCACACCCTGGGCCAGTTGCCGGTCACGGTGTTCCGCCATGCGCTCATGAACCCGGTGCCTTGGGACCCGGTCAGGGACCTGGCGCCCATCGCGCAGGTGTCCAGTACCACCTTCGGCCTGCTGGTGCCCGCCGACAGCCGCTGGTCCAGCCTGGCCGACATGCTCGACTGGGGGCGCCGCCACCCGGGCGCGCTGCTCATGGGCTCGACCGGCATCGGCACCACGGCCCACCTGGCCATGGAAGAGATCCTGCTGGAGCAGGGCATCGCCTATGTGCATGTTCCCTACAAGGGCACGGCCGACCAGATGCTGGCCGTGGCCTCGGGCCAGCTCATGGCGGGCGTCAACTCCACCGGCTTTGCGCCCTGGCTGGACCAGGGAAAGATGCGCCTGCTGGCCATTTTTTCGGCGCAGCGCAGCGCCCGATGGCCCGGCGTGCCGACGCTGAGCGAGCTGGGTTTTCCGCGTTCGGTCTACACCTCGCCCTGGGGCCTGGCCGCGCCGCGCGGCACGCCCGCCGCCATCGTCAAGGTGCTGCATGACGCGTTCCACACCGCCATGCACAGCGAGCGGCACAAGGCCGCGCTGGCCCGCTACGATCAGAACCTGGACTACCTTGCGACCCAGGCCTATGCGCAAGCCATCCTGAAGACGGTGGAGCATGAAAAGACGCTGCTGCGCCGGATGAACCTGCTGGCGCTACCCGCCGTTGGAACCCCATGAACCTGAACGCATCACTTTTCCCGCCGCTGCTGCAGGCGCGCGACCTGCGCAAGTCGTATGCCGGCAAGCCGGCGCTCCAGGGCGTCAGCCTGCAATTGTTCCCCGG
>JAQGMN010000252.1 GCA_028292345.1 Polaromonas sp.
CAGGACCTTCTGCTCGGCCTTGGACAGCGTGTCCCACCACTTCTTGCTCACCAGCACGATCCACGGGCTGTAGACGTGGTTGGTAACGGTCAGGTACTTCTGCACCTCGTAGAACTTGCTCGACAAAATCGTGTTGTACGGGTTTTCCTGGCCGTCGACCGTCTTGGTCTCCAGCGCGCCGAACAGTTCGGAAAAGGCCATGGGCACCGCGTTGGCGCCCAGCGTCTTGAAGCTGTTCAAAAACACGTTGTTCTGCATCACGCGCAGCTTGATGCCGTCCATGTCCTCGACCTTGGTGACCGGGCGCTTGCTGTTGGTCAGGTTGCGAAAGCCGTTTTCCCAGTAGACGAGGCCGACCAGGCCCTTGTCCTGCAATTTGTCCTTGATCTTGTCGCCGATGGGGCCGTCGAGCAGCGTGTCGGCTTCCTTGACGTTGCTGATCAGGAAAGGCGTGTCCCACAGCGCCATTTCCTTGGTGATGCCCACCAGCGTGGCGGTGGAACCCACCATCATTTCCTGCGCGCCGCCGATCAGCGCCTGCTGCATCTGCGTGTCGGGCCCAAGCGCGGCGGCGCCGATGGCGCGCACCTTCATCTTGCCGCCAGACGCCTTGGCCACCTCGTCGGCGAACACCTTGGCCGCGCGGCCCTGGTTGCTGGCTTCGTTCAGGCCATAACCGAAGCGGATCAGTCGCGGCTTGATGTCCTGCGCCAGCGTGGCAAACGAGGCGCTCAGGGCCACGGCAGCGGCGGCGGCAATCACGGTTCTGCGAAGAAAAGTCATGGGAAAGTCTCCTGGAGTTGTGGAAAAAGTGAACGGTTTTTTTTCAGCGCATCCACGCGACGGGCGCGGTGACGATCTGCGGGAAGATGACAAACAGGGCCAGGATCAGCACATAGGTGATCAGGAAGGGGTTGACCCCCTGGATCACCCGGTGCAGCGGCAGCCGGCCGACGCCGGCCACGACGTTGAGCACCGTGCCGACCGGCGGCGTGATCAGGCCGATGGCACCGTTGAGCACGAACATCAGGCCGAAATACACCGGGTCGATGCCGGCCTTCACGGCAATCGGCAGCATCACCGGCGCGAAGATCAGGATGGTCGGCGTCAGGTCCAGCGCCGTGCCGACGATGACCAGCACCACCATCATCACCGCCATCAGGAGCTTGGGGCTTTCGACCAGCGGCCCCAGCCAGCCGGTGAGCGTGCCGGGCAGGTCGGCCAGCGTGATCATGTAGCTGGCCACCTGGGCGCCGGCGCACAGGAACATGACGATGGCGGTGGTCTTGCCGGCGCGCACCAGCACGCCGTGGATCTCGGCGATCTTCATCTCGCGGTGCACGAACAGGGCGACGAACAGCGCATAGAACGCGGCCACCACGGCCGCTTCGGTCGGCGTGAAGATGCCGGTCTTCATGCCGCCGATGATGATGATCGGCATCAAGAGGGCCCAGAACGCCCTGGCGGTGGCGCGCAGGCGTTCCTTCATCGGCAGCGGTTTTCCTTCGGGCAGGTCCATCTTGCGCAGCACCAGTTTCCACGCCACGATCAGGCCCAGGCCCATGATGATGCCGGGCACGATGCCGGACAGGAACAGCGCCGAGATCGAGGTGTTGGTGGTCACGCCGTAGATCACGAAGGGCATGGACGGCGGAATGATGGGCGCGATGATGCCGCCCGAGGCGATCAGCCCGGCCGAAGTGTGCATCGGGTAGCCCTGCGTGCGCATCATGGGCAGCAAAATCGTCGCCAGCGCGGCAGTGTCGGCCAGCGCCGAGCCGCTCATGCTGGCCATCATCACGGCGGCGGCAATCGCGACGAAGCCCAGCCCGCCCCGGATGTGGCCGACCCAGGCCTGCGCCATGGCAATGATGCGGGTGCTGATGCCGCCCGAGTTCATCAGTTCGCCGGCCAGGATGAAGAAGGGCACCGCCAGCAGCGGAAAGCTGTCCACCCCGGCGACCAGGTTCTGCGCCAGCAGCTGCGTGTCCCAGAAGTCGAGCACCCAGGCCATGCCCGCGCCGGTCAGCACCAGCGCCAGGCCCATGTTCATGCCGATGCCCATGAGGGTCAGCATGCCGACCGAAAAAACGATGAAAGCCAGGGCTTCGTTGGTCATGGCCGCTTCACTCCACTTCCGCGCCGTGGCCGAGGTCCAGCGGCGTGCGGTTGATGATCTCGAACAGCGCCATCAGGCCGATGGCCGTGGCGCACAAAAAGGCCGGCAGCGGCAGCAGCGCCGTCGAATAGCCCAGCACCACCGAATGGCTGCCGTAGCCGACCACGACCTGCTGCCAGGCGCCCCAGCCGATCAGCGCGCAGCCCAGCAGCACCAGGAGGCGGATGAACAGCGTCATGCCCATGAACAGCGCAGGCCGGTTTCTGAGCAGGCCGACCAGGCTGGTGAAGGCCATGTGCTCGCCGGCCGGGTAGGCGGCGGTCGCGCCGATGAACACCATCCAGACGAACAGCAGGCGCGACAGCTCTTCGCTGGCGGGCAGGCCGCTGCCAAAGCCGTAGCGCAGCACGACGTTGACGAACACCGCCACGGCCATCACGCCCAGGCACAGGGCCAGCAGCCCGTTGGCGATGCGCTGGAAGCGGCTCCTGGGCGCTTCGATCAGGGGTTCGGGGCTCATGCCTGCTCCTTGTCCAAGCCCAGCCAGGCGGTCACGTCGGCCTGCAGCTGGTCCAGCGGTTTCAATGCATCGACCCGCAGCACGCCGGCCTCGCCCGTGGGGTCTTCGAGCGTGGCGAACTGGCTGTCCACCAGCGTGGTCGAGAAAAAATGCGCCGCGGCGCGCGCCGCCACCCGGGCCTGCGCCTGCTCGCGGCCGATGCCGAGGAAGACAAAGCGCAGGCCGGGCGCGGCCTGGCGCAGGCGCTCGCGGTAGGAAAGTTTCAGGGCCGAGCAGGTCAGCACGAGGCCGTCCGGATGGGCGCGCAACTGCTCGCCCAGCGTGGTCAGCCAGCCGTCGCGGTCGGCGTCCGTCAGGGCAATGCCCTGGCTCATCTTGGCGCGGCTGGCCGGGCTGTGGAAGTCATCGCCTTCGACCAGCGCCAGGCCGGTGGCCTGCGCCACGGCCGCGCCCAGGCTGGACTTGCCGCAACCGGCCACACCCATGATCACGAGGGAATCTGTCATTTGTCAAAGCCTTGGATAGCGCTGTCCTGTTGAGTCGAAATAAAAGGCGACCTTTTGGGATTTTCCCTTTTGAAGCGCGCCTGTTGGGGCGCCTCAGGGATTGTCCGACTGGCGGTCGCCGTTGGATAGCGCTATCCTATGCGAGTATCAGCCCTTTCTTCTCAGTAGTTTCCCTGGGATTCATGACTCCACCCCGCCTTCGCTCCCGCGCCACCGGCCGCGTCACCCTGGACGACGTGGCGCAGGCCGCCGGTGTCAGCCCCATCACCGTGTCGCGCGCGCTGCGCGGCGAACGCGCCGTCGATCCGGCGCTGGTCGAGCGGGTCCAAGAGGCGGCGCGCACGCTGGGCTATGTGCCCGACCCGGCGGCGCGCGCGCTGGCGTCGCAGCGCAGCGCGCATGTCACGGTGCTGATTCCGATGCTGTCGAATGCGCTGTTCGTCGATGTGTTCGAGGCGGTGCAGCGCAGCCTGCGCCCGGCCGGCTACCAGACGCTGATGGGCGTGACGCACTACAACCTGGACGAAGAGGAAGTGCTGCTGCGCGAGCAACTGCTGCAGCGCCCGGCCGGCCTGCTGGTGACCGGCCTGGAGCGCAGCGACGCGGCCCGCGCGCTGATCGCGCAAAGCCGCGTGCCCTGCGTGCACCTGATGGAAATGTCGGGCGCGCCCGGCGTCTACAGCGTCGGCTTTTCGCAGCTGGAAGCCGGCGCCGAGATGACCCGGCACCTGCTGGCGCGCGGCCGGCGGCGCATCGCCTTTGCGGCCGCGCAGCTCGATGCGCGCACGCTGCAGCGGCTGGACGGCTGGCGCCGCGAGCTGGGCGCGGCCGGCCTGCACGATGCGGCGCTCGAATGGCTGGACCCGGCGCCCTCGTCCATCGCGCTGGGCGCGCAGATGTTCGAGCGGATCATGCGCGAGCAGCCCGGCGTGGACGCGGTGTTCTTCTGCAACGACGACCTGGCGCAGGGCGCCCTGCTGGCGGCGCTGCGCCTGGGCATTGCCGTGCCGGCGCAGGTGGCGGTGGCCGGCTTCAACGACCTGACCGGCAGCGACCAGATGCTGCCGACGCTGACCACGGTGCGCACGCCGCGCGCCGAGATCGGCACGGCGGCGGCGCGCATGCTGCTGTCGCTGATGAGCGGCAAGCCGGTGGCGTCGCCCTGCGTCGATCTGGGCTACGAACTGGTGGTGCGCGCAAGCACCTGACGTTCCGGAATGCTATTGAAATAATAGCTGCTTGCGCCCGCTCCTATTGCGCGAAAGCCTGATTTTGCTTAAAACCTGATCGCGATGTCGAGCACCGACGGCCCGGCGCTGCCGCCGATCAGCGAACGCGCCGCATCGCCCGTGGTGTTGCGGTACAGCGTGGCCGCGCCGGTCGCCAGCGACACGGTGTACAGCGTGTACGGGCCGGCGGCGCCGGTGCGCAGGGCCGCCAGCACCAGCCCGTTGGCGCCCCCCGCGATGTCCATGGCCGCCGCGCCGCTGAACGGCACGCCCAGCGCGCCGACGTTGGCCAGCGTGCCGTCGTTCGGCGGGACTTGCTGGGCGAGCACGGCGCTGGCGGCGTCCAGGTCGTACAGCACGGTGCTGCGCGCGCCGGCAAAGCTGTTGCCGTAGGCGCCGCCGGCCACCACGGGCGCCGCGCCGGCGCGGTTGATGGCGCCGTCGGTCGTGGTCGCGCCGGTGTCGGCATTGATGCGCAGGTTCAGCCCGCTGTCGCCGATGACGCGCAGGCGGTCGGCCACCGGGTTGAAGTCCACCGCGAAGCGCGCCGCATTGCCCAGGCCGGTGTAGGGCAGCGTGGCGTCGGCGGCGTCCGCGCTGAGCGTGGCGACCACGGTGCCGGCGCCGGTATCGGGCTCGACGGTCAGCAGGCGCGCGGTGCTGGTCAGCGCGTAGAGCTTGCCGTTGGCGGGGCGAAAGTCGATGCCCAGCACCGACTCGCCAGTGATCAATCCGCCGATGGGCACGCCGGCCGCCAGCGTGGCGGGCGCGGCCGGGTCAAAGCTGGCCAGGCGGCTGCCTTCGGTCAGCGCGTACACCCTGGGCGCGGCCGGCTGCACCAGCGCCAGCCCTGCCAGCGCCTCGCCTGTGCCGATGGTGCCGACACGGGTCGCCGCGCTGCCTGCGGCCAGCGGCACGGTGTACAGCGCCGTGCTGCCGCCGGTCGCCAGCGCGGCATAGGCGGTGTTGTTGCGCGCGTCGATGTCAAAGCCGTTGGCTGCGGCAAAGGTGCCGCCCAGCGCCACCGGCGCGGTCAGCGTGCCGTTGTTGGGCGGGTCCTGCAGGTAGACCTGGCCGGCGGCGGCGTCCAGGCTGTAGAGCTGGGTCGAAGTGGCGCCGGCGACGGCATTGCTGTAGGCGGCAGCGGTGATGGCAGCCGCCGCGCCGTTGACCGCGCCGTCGGTGGTGGTGGCGCCGGTCGTGACGTCGATGCGCAGGTTCAGGCCGGTGTCGCTGATGACGCGCAGCCGGTCGGCGACCGGGTTGAAATCCACGCCGAACTGGCTGCCCGTGAGCGCGGTGTAGGGGTTGTCGTCGCCTGCGGCGGCCATGAGTGCGGCCTTGAACCTGGCCACGCCGGTGGCGGCGTTCAGCGTGTAGAGCCGCGCCTGGTCGCTCAGGGCATACAGCAGGCCATCGGCCGGGCGCATGTCCAGGCCGACCAGCTTTTCATTGGGCTGCAAGCCGCTCACGGCAATGCGGCCCTTGAGCGTGGCGGGCGTTGCCCGGTCGAACGACACGACGCTGCCGGACACGGTCAGGGCCACGGTGTCGCCGACGGCCACGGCCACGGCAACGGGCGGCGCGGGCTGGTCGTCATCGCTGCCGCCGCAGGCGGCAAGGGCGGCCACGGCCAGCAGGGCGGGCACGAAGAATGCGCGGGAAGTTTGCATGATGGGTTCCTCAAGGGGTTGAAAGGCGGTGGCGTTTCAGCACGCCACCTGGGCACTACCCGCGAGGCCCGGATTTGGATGCACCTGTCCGCGCAGCCTTACTTGCGGTTACCAGTGCGCCGCCAACCCGCCGGGTTTCACACCGCCGCGCAGGTAAAAAAGCGCGCTATCCGGGTTTGTACGAAGGGCCGCCAGCCGGGTTGAACCCAACAATGGCCAGGCAGTTGGATTCATAGGCAAGGCATCGTTGGGTGCCGTTACCCAAGGAGCTTTCTTCATGCAAAAGGTGTTGCACATCAACCCCGAAAAATGCACTGGCTGCCTGCAGTGCGAAATGGCGTGTTCGTATGAAAACTACGGCGTCTTCGCCCCCGCCAAGTCGCGCATCAAGGTGTTCGACTTCCACGACACCGGCAAGAAGGTGCCCTACACCTGCACCCAGTGCGACGAAGCCTGGTGCCTGCATGCCTGCCCGGTCGAGGCCATCACCG
>JAQGMN010000262.1 GCA_028292345.1 Polaromonas sp.
CGCACGATCAGGAATTCGTCGCCCAGGCGGCAGTAGAGCAGGCGCTCGGCGCCCAGCATCTCGATGGTGTCGACCACCACCGTCCAGCCGGTGCTGCCGACCAGCAGGTGCTCGGGCCGGATGCCCAGGATGGCGTCCGGCTGGCCGCCAAAGTCGGCATTGGGCGCGTTCTTCAGCAGGTTCATCGGCGGCGAGCCCATGAAACTGGCGACAAAGGTGGTCGCCGGCCGGTTGTAGACCTCTTCGGGCGTGCCGAACTGCTCCATGCGGCCGGCGTTCATCACCATCATGCGCTGGGCCAGCGTCATGGCCTCCACCTGGTCGTGGGTGACGAACAGCGACGTGATGCCGAGCTCCCGGTGCAGCTTCTGGATTTCCAGCCGGGTCTGCACGCGCAGCTTGGCGTCCAGGTTGGACAGCGGCTCGTCGAACAAAAAGACCTGCGGCTGGCGCACGATGGCCCGGCCCATGGCGACGCGCTGGCGCTGCCCGCCCGACAGGGCGCGCGGCTTGCGATCTAACAGGGCGCCAAGTTCGAGGATCTTGGCGGCCTTGTCCACCCGCGCCTTGATTTCCTCCCTGGGCACCTTGGCGATCTTCAGGCCGTAGGCCATGTTGTCGAACACGCTCATGTGCGGGTAGAGCGCATAGTTCTGGAACACCATGGCGATGTCGCGCTCGGACGGCTCCAGGTCGTTGACGACCTTGCCGCCGATGGAAATCTGGCCTTCGGTGATTTCCTCCAGCCCGGCGACCATGCGCAGCAGCGTGGATTTGCCGCAGCCCGACGGCCCGACGATGACGATGAATTCATGGTCGGCAATCTCGGCGCTGACGCCGTGCAGCACCGGGACGGCGCTCTTGCCGGCGCCGTAGCGCTTGATGACGTTGTTCAGGGAAAGGGATGCCATGGGGAGTGTTTGCCTGTCTTCTTGTTTATTTCTCGGTGTCAACCAGGCCCTTGACGAACCACTTCTGCATCAGCACGACGACCATCGCGGGCGGCAGCATGGCCAGGATGGCAGTCGCCATGACGACGTTCCATTCGTTGGCCGCATCGCCACCGGCAATCATCCGCTTGATGCCGATGACCACCGGGTACATGTCTTCGCTGGTGGTGGCCAGCAGCGGCCAGAGGTACTGGTTCCAGCCGTAGATGAACTGGATCACGAACAGCGCGGCCATCGAGGTTTTCGACAGCGGCAGCAGGATGTCCCAGAAAAACCGCATCGGGCTCGCGCCGTCCATGCGCGCCGCCTCGACCAGCTCGTCGGGCACGGTCATGAAGAACTGCCGGAACAAAAAGGTGGCGGTGGCCGAGGCGATCAGCGGAATTGTCAGGCCGGCATAGGTGTTGAGCATGCCCAGGCTGGACACCACCTGGTAGGTCGGCCCGATCCGCACTTCCACCGGCAGCATCAGGGTGACAAAGATCGACCAGAAGAAGAAGTTCTTGAACGGAAAGCGGAAATACACGATGGCAAAGGCCGACAGCAGCGAAATCGCGATCTTGCCGAAAGTGATGCTCAAGGCCGTGACCAGGCTGACCCACATCATGCGGGCCACCGGCGCGGTCGATCCGGCGCCATCGCCGCCGCCGAAGAGCGCGGTGCGGTAGGTTTCCCACAGGTGGCTGCCCGGCCACATCGGCATGGGCGCCTGGACGATGTCCTGCGCCGTGTGGGTCGAGGCCACGAAGGCCAGGTACAGCGGAAAGGCGACGACCAGGATGCCCAGCAGCATGACGAGGTGCGCAAAGATTTTCAATACGGCGCTGCGCTCAACCATGACGCAACTCCCCATGGCGCGAACGGAAAACAGCAGACCTGCTGCGGGGCGCAGAACCACATGCAGCTGGGAGCGTGCAGGCGTTATTCAAGCAGGGGCCGCGAAACCGGCTTTGCCGGGTCGCAGGCGTAGCGGCCCCCTCGGGGGGCAGAGAGCGACACGAAGTGCGCGAACGTGGGGGCAACATCAGTACTGCACTTTCTTTTCAACATAGCGGAACTGGACCACGGTGAGCGCCACCACGATCACCATCAGCACCACCGACTGCGCCGCCGAGCCGCCCAGGTCGCCGTTCTTGAAGCCGTCGTGGTAGACCTTGTAGACCAGGATCAGGGTGTCGCGCCCCGGTCCGCCCTGGGTCGAGGCATCGACGATGGCGAAGGTGTCGAAAAACGCATAGACGATGTTGATGACCAGCAGGAAAAAGGTCGTCGGCGACAGCAGCGGGAACTGGATCGACCAGAAGCGCCGCCAGGGCCGCGCGCCGTCGATCGCGGCGGCCTCGATCAGCGACTTCGGGATCGACTGCAGGCCGGCCAGGAAAAACAGGAAGTTGTAGGAGAGCTGCTTCCACACCGCCGCCATGATGATCAGCGTCATCGCATGGCTGGAGTTGAGCAGGTGGTTCCAGTCGATGCCGATGCCGCTCAGCGCATAGGCCACCACGCCCAGCGTGGGCGAAAACATGAAGATCCACAGCACGCCCGCCACGGCGGGCGCCACGGCGTAGGGCAGGATCAAGAGGGTCTTGTACGCCAGCGCGCCCTTGATGATGCGGTCGGCAAACACCGCCAGCACCAGCGACAGGCTGATGCCCAGCACCGCCACCATGACCGAGAAGAAGGCGGTGGTCTTGAACGACTCCAGGTAGGCCTCGTCATTGAACAGGGTCCTGAAATTGTCCAGGCCCACCCATTCGTTGGACAGGCCGAAGGCATCCTGCAACTGGAAGGACTGCAGCAGCGCCTGCGCGGCGGGCCAGAAGAAAAAGACGCTGATGACGATCAGCTGGGGTGCCAGCAGCAGCCAGGGGAGCCAGGCCGAGCGGAAAAGAACGCGTTTTTCCATGTGTCCATTCAAGTTGAAACCACCCTGGCTGCCTGCCTTGTGTCAGGCCGGGCAGAAGGGGTGGTGAGTCTAGCAGCCGGCTTGCGCCGGCCGGGGGGTCAGGACTTGTTGGCCTTCTGGAAGCGTTCGAGCTGCTCGTTGCCGCGCTTGATGGCGGTGTCCAGGGCTTCCTTGGGCTGCTTCTTGCCGCTCCAGATCTGCTCGGTTTCCTCGTCGATGATGGTGCGGATCTGGTTGAAGTTCCCCAGGCGCACGCCGCGCGACTTGTCCGTCGTTTTGCGGATCATCTGCGTGACCGCCACGTCGGTGCCGGGGAACTGCTTGTAGAAACCCGATTTCTCGGTCAGCTCGAACGCCGCCATGGTGATCGGCAGGTAGCCGGTGCGCTTGTGGCTGGCCGACTGCACGTCAGGCCTGGACAGGTAGTTGAAGAACGCCGCCACGCCCTTGTATTCCTCGGGCTTCTTGCCGGCCATGGCCCACAGGCTGGCGCCGCCGATCACCGTGTTCTGCGGCGCGCCGGCCACGTCCGGGTAGTAAGGCAGCTGGGAAATGCCATAGGCAAACTTGGCTTCCTTGCTGACCCGGGCGTACAGGCCGGACGAGCCGGTCATCATCGCGCATTCGCCCGACGGAAAGGAAACGTCGGCCGCATTGGCCCGGCCCTTGTAGACGAACAAGCCCTGCTTGGACATGTTGGCCAGGTTCTCGAAGTGGCGCACATGCAGCGGCGAGTTGAAGGCCAGCCGGGCCGACGGGCCGCCGAAGCCGTTGTTCTGGGTGGCAAACAGCGAGTTGTGCCAGGTCGAGAAGCTCTCCAGCTGCGTCCAGCTGATCCAGCTGGTGGTGAACGGGCATTTGTGGCCGGCAGCCTTGAGCTTGCCGGCGGCCAGCGCGACCTCGGGCCAGGTGGTCGGGGCTTTTTCAGGGTCCAGTCCGGCGGCTTTGAAAGCATCCTTGTTGTAATAAAAGATGGCGGTCGAGCTGTTGAACGGAAAGCTCAGCATCTGGCCGCTGGGCGCGGTGTAGTAGCCGGCCACGGCAGGAATGTAGGCCTTGGTGTCGAACTTGGCGCCGCCTTCTGTCATCACTTCGCCGACCGGCTTGATCGCGCCCTTGGCAGACATCATGGTCGCCGTGCCGACCTCGAACACCTGCAGTATGTGCGGCGCGTTGCCGGAGCGGAAAGCGGCGATGGCCGCCGTCATGGATTCGTCATAGGTGCCCTTGAAGGTCGGCACGACCTTGTAGTCCTTCTGGCTGGCATTGAAATCCTTGGCCAGGTCGTTGACCCATTCACCGAGCGGGCCGCTCATGGCATGCCACCACTGGACTTCGGTCTGGGCCTGGCTGGCCAGGGGAGCGCAGAGCGCGCAAACGGCCAGGGCGAGGGCGGATAAAGGGTTCTTCATGAAATCTCCTGAGGGAAGGCGGGTTCGCGGGAATGAGAAAAGCAGTCTAGGGATGTTGTGTGACAGGGCCATTTAAACGACACGCTGCGCTCAAGGCAAGCGGGGTTTCCATGAGGTCATTCTGGCCGCGTGCCCATAAAAGGTGCGCTGCGATAATATCGGACGAAAGCGCTGGACGTGGGTCCGAAGCCGCTGAAATTTCACGATGAACGCACCTACTACCCTCCAAGAACTCAATGTTTTCGCCGCCAGCGCAAAGCATGCCGAACCCCGCATCCGCGAGATTCCCTACAACTACACCTCGTTTTCCGACCGGGAGGTGGTGATCCGCCTGCTGGGCAGCCGCGCCTGGGACCTGCTCAACCTGCTGCGCGGCGAACGCCACACCGGCCGCTCGGCGCGCATGCTGTATGAAGTGCTGGGCGACATCTGGGTGGTGCAGCGCAACCCCTACCTGCAGGACGATTTGCTCGACAACCCCAAGCGGCGCAAGCTGCTGGTCGAGGCGCTGCAGCACCGCCTGGGCGAGATTGAAAAGCGCCGTACGCCCGATGCCGACCATGAGCGCGATGCCATCGTGGGCGAATTGCTGGAGGGGGCCAGGGCGGCCATTGGGCGGTTTTCGGCCTCGTTCGAGGAAGTCGCCGAGCTGCGCCGCCAGACCGAGCGCCGGCTGCGAAAGATCACGCTCAAGGACAACGTCAAGTTCGACGGCCTGTCGCGCGTGTCGCATGTGACCGACGCGACCGATTGGCGCGTCGAATACCCGTTCGTCGTGCTCACGCCCGACACCGAGGTCGAGATGGCCGGGCTGGTCAAGGCCTGCATCGAACTGGGGCTGACGATTGTCCCGCGCGGCGGCGGCACCGGCTACACCGGCGGGGCGATTCCGCTGACCTGGAGGTCGGCCGTCATCAACACCGAAAAGCTGGAAAGCATGACCGAGGTCGAGATGGTCTCGCTGCCCGGCCTGGACAAGCCCGTCGCCACCGTCTGGACCGAGGCCGGCGTGGTCACGCAGCGCGTGGCCGATGCGGCCGAGCGCGCAGGCTTCGTGTTCGCGGTCGATCCGACCTCGGCCGAGGCGTCGTGCATCGGCGGCAACATCGCCATGAACGCCGGCGGCAAGAAGGCCGTGCTGTGGGGCACGGCGCTGGACAACCTGGCTTCGTGGCGCATGGTGACGCCCGATGCGCAGTGGCTCGAAGTCGTGCGCGTCGGCCACAACCTGGGCAAGATCCACGACGCCGAGATGGCGAGCTTTGACCTCAATTATTTCGAAGCCGACGGCAAGACGCCGATCCGCACCGAGCGGCTCGACATTCCGGGCAAGACTTTCCGCAAGGAAGGCCTGGGCAAGGACGTGACCGACAAGTTCCTGAGCGGCCTGCCGGGCATCCAGAAGGAAGGCTGCGACGGCCTGATCACCAGCGCGCGCTGGATCGTCCACCGCATGCCTTCGCACACCCGCACGGTGTGCCTGGAGTTCTTCGGCAATGCCAGGGACGCGGTGCCCAGCATCGTCGAGATCAAGGATTTCATGTTCGCCGAGCAAAAGCGCGGCGGCGCGATTCTGGCCGGTCTGGAGCACCTGGACGACCGCTATTTGCGCGCCGTAGGTTACGCCACCAAGTCCAAGCGCGGCGGCGATGGCAAGGGCGCGACGGGCGTGCCGAAAATGGTCCTGATCGGCGACATTGCTGGCGACGACGCCGACGTGGTGGCCCGGGCCACCAGCGAGGTCGTGCGCATCGCCAACTCGCGCAGCGGCGAAGGCTTTGTCGCCATCAGCCTTGACGCGCGCAAGAAGTTCTGGCTGGACCGCAAGAAGACGGCCGCCATCTCGCGCCACACCAACGCCTTCAAGATCAACGAGGACGTGGTGATTCCGCTGCCGCGCATGGCCGAGTACACCGATGGCATCGAGCGCATCAACATCGAGCTGAGCCTGGCCAACAAGATCAAGCTGTGCGACGCGCTGGACGCGTTTTTCCGCCAGGGCAACCTGCCGCTGGGCAAGGCCGAGGACGCCAGCGAGATTCCTTCGGCCGAACTGATGGAAGACCGGGTCGGCCAGGCGCTGGCGCTGGTGGCCGAGGTGCGCGCGCTCTGGGCCGGCTGGCTGCAGGACGTGGCCACGCTGTTCCCGCAGCTGCAGGACCACACGCTGCGCGCGAGCTGGAAAACGCAGATCCGCTCGCCGCTGCAGGCGATCTTCAGTGGCGGCGCGTTCAAGCCGATCCTGGAGGAGTGCAGCGCCATTCACCAGCGCGTGCTCAAGGGCCGCGTCTGGGCCGCGCTGCACATGCATGCGGGCGACGGCAACGTGCATACCAATTTGCCGGTCAACAGCGACGACTACGAGATGCTGCAAGCCGCCCACGGGGCGGTGGCGCGGATCATGGTGCTGGCGCGCTCGCTCGACGGTGTGATTTCCGGCGAACACGGCATCGGCATCACCAAGCTGGAGTTTCTGACCGACGAAGAGCTGCGCCCGTTCACCGAATACAAGCAGCGGATTGACCCGGAAGGGCGTTTCAACAAGGGAAAGCTGCTACGAAATAAAGAGCTGCCGGCGCTTGTGGGAAAAGGGCTAGAGATCGAAAACACTGGTACTTCGAGCGAAAATGGCGACGGTGGCGGTTCGCCATTCAAGCAGGGGCCGCGGAGCTGGCTTCGCCAGTCCGCAGGCGCAGCGGCCCCCTCGGGGGGCAGGGAGCTACACGCAGTGAGCGACCATGGGGGCCAACTCCATGCCGATTTGACCAATGCCTACACGCCCAGCTTCGGGCTGATGGGCCACGAGTCGCTGATCATGCAGCAAAGCGACATCGGCGCGATTGCCGACAGCGTCAAGGACTGCCTGCGCTGCGGCAAGTGCAAGCCGGTGTGCGCCACCCACGTGCCGCGTGCCAATCTGCTCTACAGCCCGCGCAACAAGATCCTGGCGACCTCGCTGCTGGTCGAGGCCTTCCTGTACGAGGAGCAGACGCGGCGCGGCATCAGCCTGAAGCACTGGGAAGAGTTCGAGGACGTGGCCGACCACTGCACCGTCTGCCACAAGTGCCTGAACCCCTGCC
>JAQGMN010000047.1 GCA_028292345.1 Polaromonas sp.
GCGCCCATTGGCCTGATTCTTTGCGCCCAGGCGGGCACCGAGCAGGTGGAGCTGATGAACCTGCAAAAAGACAACATCATGGTGGCGGAGTATTGGACCGAGCTGCCACCCAAAGCGGTGTTGGAAGCAAAACTGCACACCGCGTTGATGGAAATCCGGGAGCGTCTGGCTGAGCAGAAACGCATAGAAAAATCATGACCACCTTCGCCAAAGAATCCGAATTTGAAGCCGCCGTGGTCCACGAGCTGCGCCAGCGTGGCTGGGGCGACGCGGATGTGATCAAAAACCCCAGCGAGGCGGACTTGCTGGCGAACTGGAAGCGCATCCTTTTCGAGAACAATCGCGGCAAGGACAGGCTCAATGAAGTGCCGCTGACCGACAGCGAAATGCAGCAGGTCATGGAGCAGATCACTGCGCTGCGCACGCCGCTCAAGTTGAATGGTTTTATCAACGGCAAGACGGTGGCCATCACCCGCGACAACCCGGCGGACGCGCTGCACTTTGGCAAGGAAGTCAGCCTGAAAATCTACGACCGCCACGAGATTGCCGCCGGCCAGAGCCGCTACCAGATCGTGCAGCAACCCCGCCATGCACGCGGCTCGCCGCTCCTGAACGACCGGCGCGGCGACCTGTTGCTGCTCATCAGCGGCATGCCGGTGATTCACATCGAGCTGAAAAAAAGCGGTGTGGCGGTGAGCCAGGCCTATAACCAAATTCAAAAGTATTCGCGCGAAGGCATTTTCACGGGCATTTTTTCGCTCATCCAGATTTTTGTGGCGATGGAGCCTGCCGAGGCGCTTTACTTTGCCAACCCCGGGCCCGACGGGAAGTTCAACAAAGACTACGCTTTTCACTGGGCGGACTTCAACAACGAGCCGATCAACGGCTGGCAGAACTTCACCGCCAGCCTGCTTTCCATCCCGATGGCGCACCAGCTCATCGGCTTTTACACCGTGGCCGATGAATCGGACGGTGTGCTCAAAGTCATGCGCAGCTACCAGTACTACGCTGCCCATGCCATTTCCGACAAAGTGGCCAAGACGGACTGGAAAAACCCGAACCGCCTGGGCGGTTACATCTGGCACACCACGGGCTCGGGCAAAACCATGACCAGTTTCAAGTCTGCCCAACTGATTGCCAACTCCAGGGACGCAGACAAAGTGGTCTTTCTGCTCGACCGCATCGAGCTGGGTACCCAGACGCTGCAGGCCTACCGCGACTTTGCCGGCGATGGCAATGCGGTGCAGGCCACGGAATACAGCGGCGTGCTCGTCAAGAAACTCAAGAGCACCGACCCTGCCGATACCCTGATCGTCAGTTCCATCCAGAAGATGAGCCGGCTCAAGGACGAGGAGGACGGGCTCAAAGCGCCCGACCTGGACACCATGCGCGCCAAGCGCATCGTCTTCATCATTGATGAATGCCACCGCTCCACCTTCGGCGACATGCTCATTGACATTAAAAAGAGTTTCCCGGGCGCGGTCTTTTTCGGGTTCAGTGGCACACCCATCCACAAGGAGAACGTCCGCAAAGCCAACACCACCACCGATGTCTTTGGCGATGAGTTGCACCGCTACAGCATTGCCGACGGCATACGCGACAAAAACGTGCTGGGCTTCGACCCCTACCAGGTGCTGACCTACCGGGACCGCGATGTGCGGCAGGCGGTAGCGCTGGAGAAAGCCAAAGCCGCCACGCCAGCGCAGGCCTTTGCCGACGACAAAAAGAAAAAGGTTTTCAACAGCTACATGAGTGACGTGCCGATGGCGGGACACCGGGATAGTTCTGGTGTTTATCTAACAGGCATTGAAGACCATCTGCCCAGCACGCAATACAGCCGTGCCGAGCACCAGAACGCCGTGGTCCAAGACATTGCGGGCAACTGGGTCACCCTGAGCCAGGGCGGTAAATTCCACGCCATTTTTGCCACCAGCAGCGTGCCAGAAGCCATCACCTACTACCGTTTGATGAAGGCCAGGATGAAGGCGACAGGCCCGCAGTTGAACATCACCGCTCTCTTTGACCCGCATATCAGCGACGAGGACGGCGGCGGTGATCCGGTTTTTAAAACCAATGGACTCGTTGAGATTCTGGGTGACTACAACGCGACTTACGGGCACACATTCGACCTGGGCAGCCATGCCAATTTCAAAAAGGACCTTGCCGCGCGCCTTGCCCACAAAGCGCCCTACATCCGCATCGAGACCGAGCCAGGCAAAAGGCTTGATCTGCTGATCGTCGTGAACCAGATGCTGACCGGCTTTGACTCGAAGTGGGTCAACACGCTTTACCTCGACAAGCTGTTGACGTATGAGCACATCATTCAGGCGTTTTCCCGTACCAACCGCCTGTTCGGGCCGGACAAGCCGTTTGGCACCGTCCGCTACTACCGCAAGCCGCACACCATGACGCGCAACGTTGCCGCCGCCGTCAAGCTGTATTCCGGTGACAAACCCATTGGCCTGTTTGCAGACCGCTTGCCCCACAATTTGGAGCGGATGAATGCCAGCTTTGCCGAGATAAGTGCCATCTTTGAAGCAGCGGGCATTGTGGATTTCATGAAGCTGCCCGATGACCTGACCGAGCGCGCAGCCTTTGCCAAGTGCTTCCAGGAATTCAACAAAATCCTGGAAGCGGCAAAGATCCAGGGCTTCACCTGGGAGCAAGCGGTCTATGCGTTTGATGCGCCAAAACAAACGGTGGCACTTGTTGTGACCCAGCATCAATATCTCACCCTGCTTCAGCGCTACAAAGAGCTTGGCGGCGGCAGCGGCGCTGGTGGTGAAGCCATCGCCTTCGAGATTGACAGCCACATCACCGAGATTGACACCGGCAAGATCGATGCAGACTACATGAACTCGCGGTTTGACAAATATCTCAAAGTTTTGCAAAGCGGCAATGAGCAAGCCAAGGAAACCACCTTGGCCGAGTTGCACAGATCCTTTTCATCGCTTTCCCAGGAAGAGCAAAAAATCGCAGAAATCTTCCTCCATGACATTCAGCGTGGCGACGTTCAGATCGACGCCCACCGCACTTTCCGCGACTACCTCGCTGACTATCAGGCCCAGGCCAGGAATCATGAAATCGACACGCTCGTGGCGCGTCTCGGAGTGGATAAAGTCAAACTTGTCGCCCTCATGAACACCCATGTGACGCCAGCCAATATCAACGACTTTGGGCGTTTCGACGATCTGAGAGCAACCGTTGATCAGCAAAAGGCGAAGACTTACTTGGAAGGTTTGGAAGGCCAGGCGCTGCCATTGTTCAGGGTTAAAAGCAGGACCGCAAAGCTCCTCCAGGATTTCATCATCCAGGGGCAGGGTGTTATCCAGCTGAGCCTTGCTGCTGCACCGTGAAGCGAAGGGGTATTGTCAAATTCTCGGTTCGGCAGCAGATTTGCTCTGCAGTGATGAACGTCCACGCGACAGGCTGCTACAGCATGAAAGAAATCGCATGGGCATTTGATGTTCACTATGCGACGGTGAGTCGGTCTGTTAACAAAAAACAGGGTGAAAATGTAGGGATGCAAGACCTGACCCTGACTCTGCGGGTGGCCTGGCACCTTGCCGTTGTCGCCTGATTACCTTAACCTTTGGAGCGCATATGCACCATTCACCATGGATGTCCGTCGCATTCGCGGAAAGCGGCAGGGCGCCAGGCAGCCAGGAACTGCGCCTGAAGGGTGGCGCGAGGCTCCCCCCTTATCTTTCCATCCAGGCCACGGCCCGTTGGTGGGCCTTGCGCCGGTTGGCGTCGTTTTTGGCGGCGTCGGTGCACAGGTAATTGGCGATGATGCCCCCCCGGCCCAGGTCGAGCCTGTCCGCATCCCAGCAGGTCAGGACGGTGATGTCGCCGGTGGTCAGGCCGTCGCTGTGGTAGGTGCATGCGTAGCGCAGCAAGCTCATTTCGGCAGGCGTCGCCTCAAAATAGCGGCCCCGGAGTTGCTCGGCGAGTTCGGCGCCGCGTTCTCCGTGCCCGTGATCGGCATGCTCGTCGATTCGCCGGGCGTCGTGGAAAAACGCGAACAGTTCAATGACATGCTGGCTCGCGCCGGTTTCTTTGGCCAGCATGAGCCCATTGACGCGAACCCGCGTCCAATGAGAAATGCCGTGAAGTCCGTGCCAATCGATCTTGAACTGACCGCGCAGGTATTCGATAAGGCCGGTTTTATCTATGATGGACATCTCGCTTCCCTGTATTCGGTGCCGCCTGGACATGGATTTTGCCAGCGCCTGTCCGTAACTTGATAATCCCTGCGCTTGGATACAAATTTTTATGCACCAGCTGCCCACCCGTTCGCCCCGCGGCGCGTTCCCAAGGAAAAATCAAATGAAATGTGACCATTTCGGGCAGCCCCGGGACCTGGTGCCGGTCCGGCCCATCGGCCAATAGCAGCCAGGTACCCGCCCCATGCTGCACACCGCCTCCCTTTCCAAAAAGCTGCTGCGCATCGGCGCCAGCCTGCTGGTCCTGGCGCTGGCGTCGATCGGGCTGACCTTGTGGGTGACCTGGCAGCTGGAAGGCGGCGCGGCCGCCGTGAACGAGGCCGGGCGCATGCGCATGCAGACCTGGCGCCTGACCAGCGCCGTGCATGCCGGAACGCCCCGGCCGGAACTGCAGCGCCTGATTGCCAATTTCGAGGAAAGCCTGTCGGTACTGCGCAGCGGCGATGCGTCCCGGCCGCTGTTCGTGCCCTGGGATGACCAGGTCCGCCAGCAGTTTGCCGG
>JAQGMN010000332.1 GCA_028292345.1 Polaromonas sp.
AGGCCGGCGGCGACCGGATGGTGGGTGTCGTGCACCTCGGCCACCATGTCGGCGATGGTGAGCTGCAGCTGGTGCGTCCACAGGCGCCGGGTTTCGTTGCGGCTGACCAGCCCCAGCCGGGGGCCCAGGTAGAGCAGGATGGCGGCGGTCTGGGCCACCACCACCTTGCCGTCGACCAGGAACGGCGGCGCGAAAGGCAGGTGCGCCAGGCCCGGGTCCTGCATGAACTCCGTCAGGGCGGCCACGCCCTGCCCGGTTTGTTCATCGCCGCGTGCCACATCGGCATACGGCGCACCGGCAGCTTCCAGCGCCAGCCGCACAAATTCTCCACGCCCCTGGATGCCGGGCCAGTAATAAAGCCGGTACGCCATGTGCTGCCTTTCAATGGTTATATAAAAAATTGCACTCTAGCGCATCAGCGGCCTGCGTTACCAGCTATTTATTCGATAGCAAAAGCAAGGCCGACCGGTCCGTCACCGCTGGCCAGGCCGCAAGCACCAAAGGCCCAGGCTTGTCCTACAACTGGTTCATCCCGGTCCGACAGGGGCATGCACCGGCGCTTCGTACATTCAGAGGCATGCATGGCGGGCACGACGGTGGATGCAAGGTCGAACCCCGGGCTTGCGCCGGATCGCCATGTTCAATGCACCCATTTCTCGAAGGACAGATCCATGAATCCCGCAAACGACAAGGACCAGCCGGGCGGCAAGCACGGCACCAACCTTCCAGGCGCTTTGTCCAAGGGCAAGGCCTTGCAGGAAAGCCCCGGCGAGCACCCTGACCAGGACGGCGCGGAATACGGAGGCTACGGCCATTCCGACAGCCCGTTCGGGCGGGACGCGGGAAGCTCCAGCGAGGAAGGCGGCCAGGGCGGCGGGGATGCAGCGGCTGGCGTGCGAACCGAACCCAGGACGCTGCGCGGTGGCAGCGATGGCGGCAACCAGACGCGCCATGCGTCCGACGCTTCCCGCCAGCCGCCCGGCAATTCCACTGGCGACGATGGCGGCTACCGGCGCGACGAACG
Organism: Polaromonas sp.; assembly: GCA_028292345.1. Classification (GTDB taxonomy): domain Bacteria; phylum Pseudomonadota; class Gammaproteobacteria; order Burkholderiales; family Burkholderiaceae_C; genus Polaromonas. The sequence continues at coordinate 1,025 of JAQGMN010000332.1, forward strand.
TTATGGCGGCTTTGCTTCTGAGCAGCGTGTCAGCCCCGCCCCGCAGCAGCAAGGCAGCGACAGTCCCGACCAGAACCACCAGGACCAGGGCGGACAGACCCAGCGCGGTCCGGGACATGCACCGGCCGAAGGCAACGATCCGTCCGGCTACGGCACCCCGGACCAGGCGCCGGCCGGCGGCAGTCCGGCAGGCGGGGCTGCACGCACGCCTGGCGCCAAGTAAACCCGTTAAAGCCCGCTAACGCCCTGCCCGATACCGAACGGCGAAAGCCTCCTCCGGTGCCAGGCGTTCAAGCGAATCACTCCCGGCTGCTCATGCCTTGAGGCTCGATCTCCGCTGAAATCTTGCGCAGCGCCTGCTCGAAGACTTCGACGGGCTGGCCGCCGGAAATGAGGTAGCGGTCGTTGATGATGACGGCCGGCACCGATTGAACGCCCTGCGTCAGGTAGAACGACTCGCGTTCATGGACTTCCCGGGCAAAGGCATGGCTTGCCAGGATTTCCTGGGCGCGCTGCATGTCAAGTCCCGCCTCGCCCGCCACGCGCTGCAGCACCTCGTGCGACGCAGGGCTCTGGCCGTCGGTGAAATAGGCCTTGAACAAGCCTTCCTTGAGCCTGCGCTGCTTGTCTGCGGACTCGAGCCCGGCCCAGTGCAGCAGCCGATGGGCGTCAAAGGTGTTGTAGATGCGGCTGCGTCCGCCTCCGGGCTGGTCCGCCCGGCTGAAGGCAAAGCCGAGCTTCTCGCCGCGCAGGCGGATGTTTTCCCGGTTCACCTCGGCCTGCTCGGGCGTGATGCCGTACTTTTCGGTGATGTGTTCGGTGATTTCCTGGCCTTCGGGCGCCATTTTCGGATTGAGCTCGAAAGGCTGGAAGTGCAGCTCGGCCGTGATGTCGCCGGCCACGCGGGCCAGCGCCTGGTCCAGCGCCTTCAGGCCGATGGCGCACCAGGGGCATGAAACGTCGGAAACAAAGTCGATCTTGAGGAAGGTGGTCATGGTTTTTTTTGCCGTAATCGAGGCCGGCTGGCCAGGTAAAGGAAATCGTGGGATGCGCCAGTTGGCTGATTGTTCCGCGGCTGTCCAGGCATTGTCCACCGAAGGGTGGACTTGATGCATGTCAAGCCGGACCGTTGCCGGGCTTCCTAAACTCGGGCATGCAACTCCAGTTCCTGGGTGCGACCGACACCGTCACCGGTTCCAAATACCTGCTGCACCAGGGCCAGTCCAGCGTGCTGGTCGATTGCGGACTGTTCCAGGGCTACAAGCAGTTGCGCCTGCGCAACTGGGCGCCGCTGCCCGTCGATCCGGCAGGCATCGACGCGGTCATCCTCACCCATGCGCACATCGACCACAGCGGCTACCTGCCGCTGCTCGCCCGGCAGGGCTTCAAAGGCAAGGTCTACTGCAGCCCGGCGACCGCCGACCTGTGCGGCATCCTGCTGCCCGACTGCGGCTACCTGCTTGAAGAGCAAGCCGAGTACCTGAACCGGCACAAGCTGTCCAAGCATTCGCCGGCGCTGCCGCTCTACACCCGGGACGATGCCCAGCGCTGCCTCAAGCTGTTCGAGCCGGTCGGCTACCGCACCGAATGGCGGCCCGCCCAGGGCTGGACGGCAATGCTGGCGCCGTCGGGCCACATGCCGGGCTCGTCCTTTGTCCGGCTGGACAACGGCGCACGCTCGATCCTGTTGTCCGGCGACATCGGCCGGCCGAACGACCTGGTGCTGGCCGGACCAACGCCCATGGAAGGCGCCGATTACCTGGTGGTGGAGTCCACCTACGGCGACCGGCTGCACCGGCAGACCGACGTGCTGCTGGAACTGGCCCAAGTCATCAACCGCACGGCCGCGCGCGGCGGCGTGGTGGTGATCCCGGCCTTTGCCGTCGGGCGGGCGCAAAGCCTGCTTTACTGCATCCACCTGCTCAAGGCGCAGGGCGTCATCCAGGACCTGCCCGTCTACCTGAACAGCCCGATGGCCGCCAACGCGACCCAGGTCTATGAGCGCCACCGCGCCGAACTGCGGCTGACGGCGGCGCAATGCCGGGCCATGGCGCACACCGCGCACATCGTGCAATCGGCCGAGGAGTCGCGGCTGCTCAATGCGCGGCGCGGGCCGATGGTCATCATCTCGGCCAGCGGCATGGCCACCGGCGGGCGGGTGCTGCACCACCTCAAGGCGTTTGGCCCGGACAGGCGCAACACCATCCTGTTCGCCGGCTACCAGGCCGGCGGCACGCGCGGCGCCACCATGGCCGGCGGCGCCCCGACCGTTCGAATTTTCGGCCAGGACGTTCCGATTCGCGCCGAGGTGGCCTTGCTGGGCAACCTGTCGGCCCATGCGGACGGCGCCGAAATCATCGGGTGGCTGCGGCACTTCACGTCGGCCCCGCGCCAGACCTTCATCACCCATGGCGAGCCGGCGGCGGCCGACGCGATGCGCCAGCGCATCGAGCGCGAACTGCACTGGAGCTGCCACATGCCCGCCTACCTCGAATCCGTCACGCTGGACTGAAACCGGGCGGCCCGTTCCCGGGAAAGGCAGCAACATCAAGGCGTAACGGCTTCCGCAGGCGCCCGGACCACCAGCACGGGAACCGGCGCATGCCGCACGATCTGCTCGGCATCGCTGCCGAGCAAAATGCGGCCGACGCCGCGCCGGCCGTGGGAACCGACGACGATGAGGTCGGCCCTGGCCCGCATGGCCTGCGCGGCCACATGGTCGCAGATGCGCCCCGGGCCTTCCTCGATCAGCACGCTGTCGGCCTCGACGCCCTGGTCCGTCGCCCTTTTCAGGTAGTGCGCGAGCAGCTTTTCCCCGGCCGCGCGCATCAGCGGGACAATCTCGTTCAGGTAGTTCGCCGCCGACTCGAAGCCGTTGACATAGCCGAGTTCATCGACCACATGCAGCAGCCGCAGGCGCGCGCCGTTCAGCCGGGCCAGGCGGATCGCCTCATCGAGCGCCTTTTCGGACGTGGAACTGCCATCGACCGCGACAAGGATCTGGTGAAAACTGGGCATGAGGGACTCCTGGATTGAAAAATGCATCTTTTCGGCTTTTTGCCGGGTGGCGTTTGCGCAAGGTCAAGAAGCCACCTGAAATCCTCACGCGCCGGCGACCCCTTGCGTACCATGAAGCCATGTTGCCCACCGCCATGTTCGCCATGTCCGCAGACCCATCTGGGCGAAGGCTGCTGGGCGGTTTCACACCCGCGCCGCAGGCCGCAAGCCACGACGTGGTGGTGCGCGTGCTGGCCTGCGGCGTGTGCCGCACCGACCTGCACATCATCGACGGCGACCTGCCGCCGCACCGCCGCGGCGTGGTGCCCGGCCATGAGGTGGTCGGGCAGATCGTCGCCCGGGGCGCGCAGGCAACCCGATTTGCCGTCGGCCAGCGGGTGGGCATTCCCTGGCTGGGCGGCACCTGCGGCGGCTGCCCGTTTTGCGCGATGCAGCGCGAAAACCTCTGCGACTTTGCGGTGTTCACCGGCTACGACCGCGACGGCGGCTTTGCCGAATACGCCGCCGCCGACGAGCGCTTCTGTTTTTCCCTTCCCGCGCGCTACGACGACTGCCATGCGGCGCCGCTGCTGTGCGCCGGCCTGATCGGCTTTCGCGCCTGGCGCCTCGCGGGCGAAGCCGCGCCGCGCCGGCTCGGCCTGTACGGCTTCGGCGCCGCCGCGCACATCGTCTGCCAGATCGCCGTCAGCCAGCGCCAGCAGGTCCATGCCTTCACCCAGCCCGGCGACGCGGCCGGCCAGCGTTTTGCCCGCAGCCTGGGCGCGGCCTGGGCCGGCGGCTCGGACGCCATGCCGCCCGAGCCGCTGGACGCGGCGCTGATCTTCGCGCCGGTCGGCGCCCTGGTGCCGGCGGCGCTGGCGGCGACCCGAAAAGGCGGAACGGTGGTCTGCGCCGGCATTCACATGAGCACGATCCCGTCTTTTGAATACCGGCTGCTCTGGGGCGAGCGGGTCCTGAAGTCGGTGGCCAACCTGACGCGCGAGGACGGCGACGCCTTTTTCGCGCTGATCGACGAGCATCCGGTGCAAACCCATGTGCAGGCCTTCGCGCTGCAGGAGGCCAACGCGGCCGTGCAGGCCCTTCGCGACAGCCGGGTCAACGGCGCGGCGGTGCTGGTTCCCTGAAAGCCTGGCCGGCCTGAACCGGCGTCCGAAGCCTTGCGGCATTTGCTCCAGATCAAGCCCCGGCCGCTCATTCGTACCGCAACCATTGGTTTTGCGAAAAATCAAATGGCCGCAGCGACTGGCCCCTATATTGAAATCTCAGGCTGAATCAGGAGATTCAACCAAGCCGGACCGTTCATCAAACCCAAGGAGATTCACCATGAGCAACCTGCGTTTACTCGATTCCGAAATCAGCGACACCTTCAACACGGCGCTGCGCCGCTTCTTCAATCCCATGGCCCTGGAGGGCGAGGCCCCGGCGCTGAAAATGCGCGTCGATGTGTCGGAAAAGGACAATGCCTATGAAGTCAAGGCCGACATTCCCGGCGTCAAGAAAGAGGACATCAACGTTCGGATCGACGGCAATGTGGTGCAGATCGACGCCGAGGTGAACCGCGAGAAGGAGTCCAAGGACAAGGGCGGCAAGGTGCTGCGCAGCGAGCGCTACTGGGGCAATATTTCACGCACCTTCAGCCTGGCCCAGGACGTGGACGACACCAAGGTGGTCGCCAGATACACCGATGGCGTGCTGACGCTGGAGCTGCCGAAAAAGGCATCGCCCGAATCGAAGAAGATCGCGGTGCAGTAAAGACCGGCCCCATGGGCAGTGCGGATGCGCAGACGGTCCGAAGCCCGGGCGCACTGTCCGGCGGCCATTACTGGCTAAAAAATTCAGTGCGCAAGCCCTGAACCCCACGCACCGGCACGTCGGCGGTGCAAGGGGCCAGGCCCTGGAATCAGTGCGACATCAGGACCGGCAGCGTCATCGACTCCAGCACGGTGCGCGAGGTGCCGCCCAGCACCCATTCGCGCGCCCGGCTGTGGCCGTAGCAGCCCATCA
>JAQGMN010000333.1 GCA_028292345.1 Polaromonas sp.
TGGCCGGCGATCTGGAAGAAGGCATGCTGCTGCTCGACGAGTCCTCTGACAATGTCAGCATCACCGGCACCTGGAACGGCGAAATGCGGCCCGGTTCTTGCGGCAAGGTCTACCAGGGTTACTGGAAAGACACCAGCCGCAGCGCCGCACCCGATGCACCCGACATTCCCTTTACCCTGACCAAACTCCCCTGACGGCAGGACTTGCCCGATTGCCCGAGACTGCACCCCCCATGAACTTCAAACTCCTGCCCCTGAACCGCCTTCTGCTGACGGCCGGCCTGCTCCTGGGCGGCTTGGCACAGGCCCAGACGCCGCCGGCCGCGCCGCTGCTTCCCGCCAACCGCCCTTCCAGCCTGGGCTGGCAGGCCTGCCAGGCCATCAAGGGCGACGCCGGCGCCCAGCTGGCCTGTTTCCAGCAATGGGCCGAATCGCAGCTGCCGGCCAACACGCCGCCAGCGTCCATGACCAGCGCGCCGGCTGATCCGGCCACCGGCGCGCCCGCCACCCAGATCCTGCTGCTGCCGTCGCTCAACACCGAGGCGCCCGACGGCAAGCCCATCGGCTGCCGCAACACGCAGTATTCCGAACTCTCCAGGTTCTGGGAGCTTCAGCGCGGCACCGATTGCGACACCTTTGCCATTCGCGGCTACCGGCCGATGTCGCTGGCGTTCGCCATGTCCGGCGGCGTCAATCCGCCGCCATCCATCGGCGCGGGGACGCCGCCGGACTACAAGCATGCCGAAACCAAGATCCAGCTGTCGGTGCGCACCAAGGTGGCCAAGGGCCTGCTCAAGCGCGGCGACGCCGACGCGGACGACCAGGACTCGCTGTGGTTCGGCTACAGCCAGCAAAGCTACTGGCAGCTGTTCAGCGGCAACATCTCGCGGCCGTTTCGCACCACCGACCATGAACCCGAAGTCATCTATATCTACCCGCACCAGATGGCCCTGCCCGGCGGCTGGAACTACCGGCTCTCGGGCGTCGGGCTGGTGCACCAGTCCAATGGACAGTCGAACCAGCTGTCGCGCAGCTGGAACCGAAGCTACCTGATGGGCGCTGCGGAAAAGGTGCTGGGCCCCGAGTCCAGCCTGCGTCTGCAGGGCCGGATCTGGGACCGCGTCCATGAATCTGCCGCCAATGACGACAACCCCGGCATTGAAAATTACATCGGCCGCGCCGAAATCAACGGCACCTGGCAGATCAACAAGGCCAACACGCTGGGCGTCACGCTGCGGCATTCGCTGCACCGCGAAGCCAAGGGCTCGACCCGGATCGACTGGATGATGGCGCCGACGGCATCGCCGAACTACACCGGCCTGCGCTACCACGTGCAGCTGTTCAACGGCTATGGCGACAGCCTGCTGGACTACAACAAAAGACGCAATGTGCTGAGCGTGGGCCTGAGCCTGGTTGACTGGTGAAACGGCCCCCAAAATTCTGGAAATGCTACATTTTTTGTAGCTGCATACCCTTTCGCATAGAGCGAATAAGGCATATTGCATAAAAAACACGGCCTTGGCCTGGCGCTGTGGCGTGTCCGCGAGCGCCGCAGGCCAAGCCGGTGCTGGCCAGGCGGCTTGCCTTAAGCTAAGAAGATGATTTCACTTTCTTGGCGGCAGGCAGCCGGTTTTTCATGGTCGAAATAGACGCTTTCGCGCTGGGCAGCGTCATCATCGGCCTGTTGCTGATCGCCATGACGATGGGCAGTTCCTTCCTCTCCCGGTTACCGCTGAACGCCGCCATGCTCTACCTCGGCGTCGGCGTGGCGGTCGGACCGCTGGGCCTGGGATTGCTCCAGCTCGATGCCCTGGAAAACCGGGTGATGCTCGAGCGCCTGACTGAAATCGCCGTGCTCATTTCCCTGTTCACCGCCGGCATGAAGCTCGAACTGCCGCTGCGCGACCGGCGCTGGCGCATTCCGGTGCAGCTCGCCACGGTTTCCATGGTCGTGACCGTGGCAGCAGTCACGGCGCTTGGGGTGTATGGACTCGGCCTGTCGCTGGGCGCCGCAGTGCTGCTGGGGGCCATCCTGGCGCCGACCGATCCGGTGCTGGCATCGGATGTCCAGGTGTCCAATCCTGGCGACCGCGACCGCCTGCGCTTCGGCCTGACCGGAGAAGGCGGGCTGAACGACGGCACGGCGTTCCCGTTTGTCATGCTGGGCCTGGGCCTGCTGGGTGTGCATGAACTCGGCGAAGCCGGATGGCGCTGGTGGACGGTGGATGTACTTTGGGCGGTTGCGGGCGGCCTGGGGCTGGGCTACGGGCTGGGAGCGCTGGTAGGCCGCGCCATCATCTACCTGCGAATGCGCCACAAGGAAGCCTTGCGCTCTGACGAATTCATTGCGTTCGGCCTGATTGCGCTGACCTATGGCGTCGCCCTGCTCTGCCACACCTACGGTTTTCTGGCGGTGTTCGCCGCCGGGCTGGCACTGCGCCGCATCGACGAGGGGTCTGTCCACGCACCGGTCGCGCAGACCGAATCCCCGGACTCCGCCTCTGAATTGAGCGCTGACGAGCAGGCCGCCTCAGGCGCCGAAGCGCCCGCCAACATGATGAATGCGGTCCAGCGCTTTAACAGCCAGCTGGAAAGCTTTGTCGAGGTCGGTATCGTGCTGGCCGTGGGGGTGTTGCTGTCAACCGTTGAATTCGACCGCGACGTTCTGTGGTTTGTGCCGGTGCTTTTCGTGGTGGTGCGGCCCCTGGCGGTCTATGCCGGACTGCTTGGCACGCAGATCAGGGGATCCCAGCGCAATCTGATGAGCTGGTTTGGCATTCGCGGCATCGGGTCGCTGTATTACCTGCTCTACGCCATCAACCACGACATCGAGCCGGCGCTGGCCGAACGCCTGCTGTCGATCACCTTGGCGGTCGTGGTCGCCTCCATCATCGTGCATGGTATTTCAGTGACGCCACTGATGCAGCACTATGAAGAGCGCAAGGCCATGAAGAAGAAAAATCAAAAAGCATTCACAAAGTGAATGCAGAAAAGCAAAAAGCCTACTTGAAGTAGGCTTTTTGCATTGGTTATAACAACCAGATGTTGGTTGCGCGGGCAAGATTTGAACTTACGACCTTTGGGTTATGAGCCCAACGAGCTACCAGGCTGCTCCACCGCGCGGTATGTGGTTATTATAGCTTACTTTGCAGCTGCTTGATCTTTATCTTGAATTTCTTCCGAAACATCAGGACGATCGACCAGTTCAACCAAAGCCATCGGCGCATTGTCACCCACGCGGAAACCCATCTTCAAGATGCGGGTGTAACCGCCGGGACGGGTCTGGTAGCGCGGGCCCAGTTCAGCAAACAGCTTGACGACCATGTCGCGGTCGCGAAGGCGGTCGAATGCCAGGCGCTTGTTGGCCAGGGTTGGCGTTTTGGCCAGAGTGATCATGGGCTCAACCACGCGGCGCAGCTCTTTGGCTTTTGGCAGCGTCGTCTTGATGGCTTCGTGCTGAAGCAGCGAATTCATCATGTTGCGCAGCATCGCCAGGCGGTGCTCGCTGGTGCGGTTGAGTTTACGTAGTCCGTGTCCGTGTCGCATAGTGCTTCCTTTATGTAATATCGAAGCAGCCGTACCAGGTACTGCCCGTGCACTTCCTCATCGAAAAATGAGGATTTTCATCAAAATTAACGCTTGTCAAGGCCGGCGGGCGGCCAGCTTTCCAAGCGCATTCCCAGTGTCAGGCCGCGGGAGGCCAGCACTTCCTTGATCTCGTTGAGAGATTTCCGGCCCAGATTGGGCGTCTTCAGCAACTCGTTTTCAGTGCGCTGGATCAGATCGCCAATGTAGTAGATATTTTCGGCCTTCAAGCAGTTGGCCGAACGCACCGTGAGTTCCAGCTCATCGACAGGGCGCAGCAGAATCGGATCGAATTGCTGCGAACTGCGGGGTGCCGGATCATTGATGATGGCGCCAAGCTCATTGCCTTCGAGCTGCGCAAACACCGCCAGCTGTTCCACCAAAATCTTGGCCGATGCACGCACTGCATCTTCTGCGGATACGGCACCATTGGTCTCGATTTCCAGAACCAGCTTGTCCAGGTCGGTACGCTGCTCGACGCGGGCGCTTTCAACGGTGTAACTGACGCGCTTGACAGGAGAAAAGGACGCGTCGAGCACAATGCGGCCGATCGACTTCGGCGACTCGTCGCCATAGCGGCGAACATTGCCGGGCACATAGCCGCGGCCATTTTCAACCTTGATCTGCATGTCGATCTTGCCACCGTGCGACAAATTCATGATCACATGGTCAGGGTTGACGATTTCTACGTCATGGGGCGTCTGGATGTCGGCCGCCGTGATCGGGCCTTCGCCATCCTTGCGCAGGCTCAACGTCACTTCATCGCGGTTGTGCAGCTTGAAGACCACACCCTTGAGGTTCAACAGGATGTTGACGACATCTTCCTGGACCCCGTCAATCGATGAGTACTCATGCAAGACACCGGCGATGGTGACTTCAGTTGCGGCGTGGCCCACCATGGATGACAGCAGCACACGACGCAGCGCGTTGCCCAGCGTATGGCCGTAGCCACGCTCGAAGGGCTCCAGAGTCACCTTGGCACGGTTGGTGCCAAGCTGCTCGACATTGATGGTTTTTGGTTTTAACAAATTTGTCTGCATGCAGTCTTCCTCTCAATACCCTCGGCTCGTTACACCGATAAGGCTGGCGAAGCACACCTGGCGGCACGGCTAGCGTGTCGCCAGGAACGGAAAATTAACGTGAGTACAGCTCGACGATCAACGATTCGTTGACATCGGCGGCAAATTCATCACGATCAGGCACTTTCTTGAAGGTGCCTTCACCCTTGTCAGCATTGACATCCACCCAGGCTGGCAGGCCGACCTGCTTGGCGAGCTCGAGCGCCTCGGCAATACGGGTCTGCTTCTTGGACTTGTCGCGCACGGCAATCACATCACCGGCCTTGACCATGTACGACGGAATGTTCACAGACTGGCCATTGACCGTCATGGCCTTGTGGGACACCAGCTGGCGCGCCTCGGCGCGGGTTGAGCCGAAGCCCATGCGGTACACCACATTGTCCAGACGCGATTCCAGCACCGACAGCAAGTTGGCGCCCGTGTTGCCACGGCGGCGGTCGGCTTCCTCGAAGTAACGGCGGAACTGCTTTTCCAGCACGCCATACATGCGCTTGACCTTCTGCTTTTCACGCAGTTGCAGACCGTAGTCGGAAGTGCGGGTGCCTGAAGTGCGGCCATGCTGGCCTGGCTTGGAGTCGAATTTGGCCTTATCGCTGATCGAGCGGCGGGCGCTCTTCAGGAAAAGGTCGGTGCCTTCACGGCGGGAAAGTTTGGCCTTGGGGCCGAGGTAACGTGCCACTTGAATATCCTTTTGTCATCTGCTGCAATTTCTGCAGGAGCCATCGGTATGTAACTGATGGCGGTGGGCTTGGTGAAAATGCTGACGCCCGACCGATTGCTGAGCAAGCGGCCGGGCGAAACAGCACAAATTAAATGCGGCGGCGCTTTTGCGGGCGGCAGCCGTTGTGCGGCACCGGTGTCACGTCGGCAATCGAATTGATCCGAATGCCAAGCGCGCCGAGCGCACGAACAGAGGATTCGCGTCCAGGACCAGGACCCTTGATTTCAACATCAAGGTTCTTGATACCCTGCTCGATGGCAGCGCGACCGGCCACTTCCGAAGCAACCTGTGCCGCGAAAGGGGTCGACTTGCGTGAACCCTTAAAGCCCTGGCCACCTGACGAAGCCCATGACAGGGCATTGCCCTGTCGGTCGGTGATCGTGATGATGGTGTTGTTGAAAGAGGCGTGAACGTGGGCGATGCCATCGGCCACGTTCTTGCGAACTTTCTTGCGAACGCGCTGGGCGGCGCTGTTATTGGGTGATTTTGCCATGACGACCTCTTAATTATTTCTTCAACGACTGAGCAGCCTTACGCGGCCCCTTGCGGGTGCGGGCGTTCGTGCGGGTGCGCTGGCCACGCATGGGCAAGCCACGACGATGGCGGAAACCGCGGTAGCAGCCGATGTCCATCAGGCGTTTGATGTTCATCGTGGTTTCACGACGCAAATCACCTTCAATGGTGAACTGAGCTATGTGATCCCGGATTTTTTCCAGATCACCGTCGGTCAGGTCTTTGATTTTCTTGGCGTAATCGATCTCGCAGGCTTCGCAGATTTTGCGAGCGCGCGTGCGACCGATGCCAAAGATTGCAGTCAAACCGATTTCGGCGTGCTTCTGCGGCGGAATGTTGATACCAGCGATACGTGCCATGTGCGTCCTCTAAATCTCTTAAAAATCAGCCTTGGCGCTGTTTGTGGCGTGGATCTGTGCAGATCACGCGAACAACGCCCTTGCGACGGATGACCTTGCAGTTGCGGCAAATTTTCTTGACCGAAGCTGAAACTCTCATTTTCTTCTCCTAAACTTTTACTCTGTGCTTACTTGGAACGGAACACACCATGTGCTCGCGATAAATCGTCAGGGCAGCCAAGACATCACGTCTTGAAGTTCGCCTTTTTCAGCAACGACTCATACTGCTGCGACATCATGTAGTTCTGAACCTGGGCCATGAAATCCATGGTGACCACAACAATAATCATCAACGACGTTCCACCGAAATAAAACGGCACGTTGTATTTCAAAATCAAAAACTCGGGCAGCAAACACACGAAGGTGATGTAAACCGCACCAGCCAGCGTCAATCGGACCAGAATCTTGTCGATGTAGCGAGCGGTCTGGTCACCTGGACGAATGCCGGGAATGAAGGCACCGCTCTTTTTCAGGTTGTCCGCAGTTTCACGGCTGTTAAATACCAGGGCCGTGTAAAAGAAACAGAAAAAGATGATCGCGCTTGCATAGAGCAACACATAGATCGGTTGACCAGGTGTGAGCGTGCTCGCAATGTCTTTCAACCAGCGCATGCTTTCACCGGTGCTGAACCAGCCCACCACCGTTGCCGGCAGCAAGATGATCGAAGAAGCAAAAATTGGAGGGATCACGCCCGCCATGTTCAGCTTCAACGGCAAGTGCGATGACTGGCCTCCATACACCTTGTTGCCGACCTGCCGGCGGGCATAGTTCACCAGAATCTTGCGCTGCCCCCGCTCGACAAACACCACAAAGTAGGTGACCGCCACCACCACCGCCACAATCACAATCGCAATCAGGATGCTCATGGCGCCGGTACGAACCAGTTCAAGCAGCCCACCCAGGGCGCTGGGCAACCCAGCGGCGATGCCCGCAAAGATCAGGATCGAAATGCCGTTGCCCAGACCACGCTCGGTGATCTGCTCGCCCAGCCACATCAGGAACATGGTTCCGGCGGTCAGGCTGAACACTGCCGTCATCCGAAACCCGAATCCCGGGTCAAGCACCAGGCCAGGCGAGCTTTCGAGCGCCACTGCAATGCCCATCGACTGGAACAGGGCAAGCCCGAGCGTTCCATAGCGCGTGTACTGCGTGATCTTGCGCCGTCCCGCCTCGCCTTCCTTCTTCATCTGCTCGAATGTGGGAACCACATAGGTGAGCAGTTGCATGATGATGGAAGCCGAGATGTACGGCATGATGCCCAGGGCAAACACCGTGAATCTTGACAGGGCGCCACCGGAGAACATATTGAACAGATTCAATATGCCGCCCTGCTGGCCCTTGAACAGTTCCTTCAATTGACCAGGGTCGATCCCGGGAACCGGAATGTGCGCACCGACACGGTACACGACCAGCGCCAGCAGCAAAAACACAAGCCTGTTGCGCAAGTCGCCGAACTTGCCGGTTTTTGCTATTTTGACTGAGTTGGTTGCCACTGATTGGTTCCGTCAAGTATTAAGCAATGGAGCCGCCAGCGGCTTCAATCAGGGTCTTGGCGCTTGCTGAGGCAGTAACGCCGGTCAGCTTGACCGCTTTTGACAGCGTTCCGGTGTTGATGACCTTGACATTCTTGATCTTGTGGCCCACCAGGCCAGCAGATTTCAGTGTCAGCAGGTCAACTTCGGCCAGATCGAGCTGTTCCAGCGCTGCCAAGGTCACTTCAGCATTGAACTGGAGCAGATGCGACTTGAAGCCACGCTTGGGCAAGCGACGCTGCATAGGCATCTGACCGCCTTCGAAGCCAACCTTGTGGTAGCCGCCTGAACGGGATTTTTGTCCCTTGTGGCCACGACCAGCCGTTTTACCCAAGCCTGAGCCGATGCCGCGACCGACACGCCGCTTGGCATGCTTGGCGCCTTCGCTAGGCTTGATTGTGTTCAATTCCATGATGAGTCCTTAAGCCGTTGAGGAAAAAGCCTGGCCACTGGGCAGCCGGGCCGGTCCTGCAAAGCCTCAAATAATTTTGACCAGATAGCTGATCTTGTTGATCATGCCGCGCACTGCGGGCGTGTCCTGCAATTCGCTGACGCTGTTGACACCGCGCAGGCCCAGACCGCGCACGGTGGCGCGATGGGATTCCTGGGTGCCAATCGGGCTGCGAACCAGTTGGACTTTCACTTTGGTTTCTTGGGTCATTTCACTGTCCGCCTTAGCCGAAGATTTCTTCGACTGATTTGCCACGCTTGGCCGCGATATCGGAGGCCGTGGTGGAATTTTTCAGTGCGTCCATGGTGGCACGCACCATGTTGTACGGGTTGCTCGAACCATGGCTTTTGGCCACGATGTCGGTAATACCCATGACTTCGAACACTGCGCGCATCGGGCCGCCCGCAATGATGCCGGTACCCTTGGGAGCCGGCGCCATCATGACGTTGGCCGCACCGTGGTGACCGAACACATTGTGGTGCAGCGTGCCATTCTTCAACGACACCTTGGTCATGTTGCGGCGCGCCTCTTCCATGGCTTTTTGCACGGCTGCAGGCACTTCTTTCGACTTGCCCTTGCCCATGCCGACGCGACCGTCACCGTCACCGACCACCGTGAGTGCGGCGAAACCGAGAATACGGCCGCCCTTCACCACTTTGGTCACGCGGTTGATCGCGATCATTTTTTCCTTCAGACCATCGTCTGGAGCGTCGTTTTGCGATTTAGCTTGAAACTTAGCCATACTTGATTCCAGTCTGCTTAGAACTGCAAACCAGCTTCGCGAGCCGCATCAGCCAGCGCTTTGACGCGGCCATGGTACGCAAAGCCGGCGCGATCGAACGCCACTTTTTCTACACCTGCCGCTTTTGCCTTTTCGGCAATACGCTTGCCAATGGCCTGCGCAGCAGCAACATTTCCACCCTTGCCCGAGCCGCCAATTTCGTTGCGCACTTCCACTTCAGCCGTGGATGCGGACGCCAGAACCTTGGTGCCGTCGCCAGAAATAACACTGGCGTAAATATGCAGATTGGTGCGATTCACGGACAGACGGGCAACGCCTTGATTGGCAATGCGGATACGTGTCTGGCGTGAACGACGAAGGCGCTGCTCTTTTTTGGTCAACATGATGCAGCTCCTTATTTCTTCTTGGTTTCTTTGATCGTGATTTTTTCATCCGAATAACGGATGCCCTTGCCCTTGTAAGGCTCGGGAGGACGGACTGCGCGCACTTCAGCGGCAATCTGGCCTACACGTTGGCGATCCGAACCCTTGATGACCACTTCGGTGGGCGTCGGGGTTTCGACCTTGATGCCTGCAGGCATATTCATGATCACTGGATGGGAGTAGCCGACCGTGAGGTTCAGCTTGTCGCCCTGGGCCTGTGCCTTGAAGCCCACGCCAACCAGGTTCAGCTTCTTCTGAAAGCCTTTGGTGACACCCACCACCATGTTGTTCACGAGCTGACGCATCGTGCCACTCATGGCATTGGCTTCACGCGATTCGTTCGCAGGTACAAAAGTCAGCTTGCCGTCATCACTCTTCACAACGACATGGGCGTTTTGTGCCAGCGCCAAGGCGCCAAGGGCACCCTTGACATTGATCTGGTCATCTTTGATTGCGACGTCCACACCTTGAGGTATGGCGACCGGCATTTTTGCTACACGAGACATTTCAGTTACTCCTCAATGCCGCCGTTAGGCCACGTAGCAGAGCACTTCGCCACCGATACCGGTAGCGCGCGCTTTGCGATCGGTCATGACACCCTGGGGCGTCGTGACAATTGCCACACCAAGGCCATTCATGACCTGGGGGATGGCGCCATGGCCCTTGTATACACGGAGGCCTGGGCGACTGACACGCTCGATGCGTTCGATCACAGGCTTGCCTGCGTAGTACTTCAGGGCGATTTCCAGTTGGGCCTTGCCATCATCGGTCTTGATAGAGAAGCCATCAATGTAGCCTTCCTCTTTCAGGACCTGGGCAATTGCCACTT
>JAQGMN010000335.1 GCA_028292345.1 Polaromonas sp.
CCCGGTCCAGCGGAAACTGGCCAGACGTGCTCAGCAACAGGCCGCCGGCCCGGTGCCGCCAGGCGCCGATGAGCGCCGGCAAACAAGCCACGGCGCGGGTGGCATTGCCGCCGCCGCGCACCCGCTGCATGCCGTAGTTCAGGCGGATCGCCGCCGGCTGCTGTTCCACGAGGCACCGGCCGTAGTCGCGCGCCAGCGACCGGATCTGTTCGGCCGGCACGCCGCACACGCCGGCGGCGCGCTCCGGGCTCCACTCAAGCGCGCGCTCGCGCAGCGCCGGCCAGCCCAGGGTATGGCGGGCGATGTAGTCGTGGTCCAGCCAGTCGTGGGCGATCAGCTCGTGCATCAGCGCCAGCGCCAGGGCGGCATCGGTTCCCGGCAGCAGCGCGATGTGCTCGTGGCACTTTTCAGCGGTTTCGCTCTTGCGCGGGTCAATGCAGACCAGTTTGGCGCCGTTGCGCTTGGCCAGTTGCGCATAACGCCAGAAATGCAGGTTGCTGCCGATCGAATTGCTGCCCCAGATGAGGATGAGTCTGGATTCGGCGAAAAACTCCACCCGCATGCCGACCTTGGCGCCCAGCGTCTGCGTCAGGCCCTCGGCACCGGCGGCGGCGCAGATGGTGCGGTCGAGCGTTGATGCGCCCAGCCGGTGGAAGAAGCGCCCGGCCATGGCTTCGCCCTGCACCTGGCCCATGGTGCCGCAGTAGCTGTAGGGAACGATGGCTTCGGGGTTGCGCGCGGCAATGGCTTTCAGGCGGGCGGCAATCTCGTCCAGGGCGGTGTCCCAGCCGACCGGCTCGAAGCGGCCGCTGCCCTTGGGGCCGGCGCGCCGCAGCGGGCCCAGCAGGCGCTCGGCATGGTAGGTGCGCTCGGTGTAGCGCGAGACCTTGTTGCACAGCACGCCGCCGGTCTGCGGATGGCCGGGGTTGCCCTGCACCCGCGTGGCCACGCCGTTTTCCACCGTCGTCAGCAGCGAGCAGGTGTCCGGGCAGTCGTGCGGGCAGGCACCGCGCACCTGAAGGCTGGCCGGTTGCGGCCCATCTGCGCGAGCGGTTGCGGCAGGAAGCAGAATCGAATTTGAATGCATGCCCGCACTTTATAGCGATTGGCCGGCGGTTCCGGACATTTGCCCGGGAAACCCTGATGCCGGGTTCGCCCGGACCGGTTGAAATGTTCTGCGAGAAAATTGCTTTTTGATACAGTCGTATGAATTTAATACAACAAGTGGAAATTGAAGCCATGACGCTGACACGCAGAAAATTTTCCATCAGTTCCGGTGCGGCGCTGCTGGCGGGCTTCACCACCGTTCGCGCCCAGTCCGAAGGCCGCATCGTGCTGGGCCAGTCGGCTGCCTTCACCGGGCCTGCCGCGCAGCTGGGCATCCAGTTCTACCAGGGCGCCAGGGTCTATTTCGACCAGGTCAATGCCCAGGGCGGCATTGGCCGGCAGCAGATCGAGCTGCGCAAGCTCGACGACGGCTACGAGCCCGCCCGCTGCGCCGAAAACACCAGGAAATTCATCGCCGACGACGTGTTCGCGCTGTTCGGCTACATCGGAACGCCGACCAGCGTGGTGGCGCTGCCAATGGCGGTCAAGGACAAGATTCCCTTCATCGCACCGTTCACCGGCGCGATGGCGCTGCGCGAACCGTTCAGCCGCTATGCCTTTCATGTGCGCGCGTCGTACAACGACGAGACCGCGCTGATCGTCAAGCAGCTGACCAACCTGGGCCTGAAGAAAATCGCGGTTTTCTACCAGAACGATGCCTACGGCAAGGCCGGCCTCGACGGCGTCCACCTGGCGCTGGGGCGTCTGAACCTCAAGCCGGTGGCCGAGGCCACGGTCGAGCGCAATTCGGTCGAGGTGGCGCCGGCGGTCAAGGCGCTGGTGGCCGCCGGGCCCGATGCGGTGGTGCAGATCGGCGCGTACAAGGCCTGCGCGGCCTTCATCCGCGAGGCCCGCAAGGCCGGCTATGGCGGCACCTTCTACAACGTGTCGTTTGTCGGCACGCAGGCGCTGGCCGACGAGCTGGGCAAGGATGGCGCGGGCGTGGTGGTGTCGCAGGTCGTGCCGTCGCCCTACAACCCGGCGCGTCCGATTGCGCGCGAATTCGCCGACGCGGTGAAGGCCGTGGGCAACAAGGACATCCAGGCCAACTTCTCCAGCATGGAAGGCTACCTGGCCGCCAAGCTGTTCGCCGAGGGCCTGCGGCGCGCCGGAAGCAAGCCGACGCGCGAATCGCTGATGACCGGCCTGGAAAGCATCGGCAGCCAGTCCTTCGGCGGTTTTGCGGTGTCGTTCGGACCCGGCGACCATGTGGCGTCAACCTTCGTCGAACTCTCGATGCTGACCGGCGACGGACGCGTGCGGACCTGAGCGGGGGGCCCGCCTGGGGCGGGGCAGCGGGTCAGTTATGCTCCAAAGCCCCTCCGGCCTGCCTGCTTCTTCCTTACCCATTGATGCCTTTTTCCTTTTCAAGCCTCTGGGCGCTCGTCCGCCTGATGCGGCCGCACCAGTGGGTCAAGAACGTCTTCGTGTTTGCCGGGCTGGTGTTCAGCCAGCGCTGGGAAGTCCTTCCGCTGGACCTGGCGGTGTTGCGGGCCTTTGCGGCCTTCTGCTGCGCTTCCAGCATGGTGTATGTCCTGAACGACTGGCATGACCGCGCCAGCGACGCCCTGCATCCGGTCAAGCGCAAGCGGCCGCTGGCCAGCGGCGCGGTGACGGCGGCGCCGGCGCTGGGGCTGGCGGCCGCGCTGCTGGCCGCTGGGTTGTGGCTGGCCGCGGGCAACCATACGCTGCTGATGCTGCTGGCGCTGTATGTGGCGCTGAACATGGCCTATTCATGGCGCCTGAAGCAGGTGGCGGTGGTCGATGTCGCTATCATCGCGGCCGGCTTCATGCTCAGGCTGCTGGCCGGAACGGTCGCCGTCGGAATTCCGCCTTCCCGCTGGCTGCTGCTGACCGGGATTTTCATGACGCTGTACCTGGGCTTTTGCAAGCGCAAGGCCGAAAGCTTCCAGGAGGAAGCCAGCCAGCGGACCGTGATGGCGGGCTATCCGCCGGCGCTGATCGACACCTTCATCGCCACGACCATGACGGCGACGCTGACCACCTACAGCCTGTTCGCCACCAGCCCCGAGGCGCAGATCCAGCATGGCGAGCGGCTGCTCTACACCGTGCCGGTGGTGGTGTTCGCGCTGCTGCGCTACACCTACCAGGTGCACCGGGGCCATGGCGAGGACGTGGCGCGCGACCTGCTGCGCGATGGCTGGCTGCTGGGCGCCGGCCTGCTGTGGCTGTTCATCTTTTTGAGCCACCGGTTTTGACGGCGGACAGGCAGTTCCGGGCGCCTGGCGATGGTCGGCGAACCCGGCTGCCGACGCGGTGGCCGGCCCTGGCCACGGGCCTGCCGGCCTTGCTTTATAGTGCGGCCATCGCCCGGGGCATCGGTTTTCGCCGGCTGCCTTCCGTTTCATTTTTTGCTGCATTGACGGCGTGGCAGCGCATCTTCCGCCTGCTGCGTGCCTGTTGGTTGCCTGCGGCATCATTGCTGTTTATCCGACCCTTCCCTTTCGCATGTCCCACCACCCCGCCATGGCTTCATCCCCCCAGGCTGCCTCCGCCACGCTGAGCCGCTGGCTCCTGGCGGCCGGGCTGGCATCCTTGCTGCTGCGCTTCTGGATCGCGGCGACCTTTCCGATTTCCGGCGACGAGGCGTTTTTCTACTGGTGGGGCGTGTACCCGGACTGGGGCTACTCCGACCATCCGCCCATGGTCGGCTGGCTGATTGCCTTGATGCGCGCCACCCTGGGCGACAGCATGCTGTCGATTCGCCTGCCGGCGGTGCTGCTGCCGCTGGCGCTGGGCGCGGCGCTGTGGTGGGCGCTGGCGCCGCTGGACCGGGTGCGCGCGGCCTGGGCGGTGCTGCTGTTCTGGCTGGCGCCGCTGAACTGGCTCTACGCCCTCATCACCACCGACACGCCGCTGATTTTCTGGTCGATGCTGTCGGTGGCCGCCTTGATGCGGGCCGAGCAGCGCACCCGGCTGGACCGCGCCGCCTGCGGGCTGTATGCGCTGTCGGGCGTGTTCCTGGGCTGCGCTTTCCTGTCGAAGTATTTCTCGGTGGTGCTGGGGCTGACCTACCTGCTGTACTTTTTGCGCTACCGCCGCGAGCGGCTGGCGGGCTTCGCGTTGCTGGTGGCCTGCGCCTTGCCCGGCCCGGCGATCAACATCGCTTACAACGTGTCGCACGGCTGGTCGAACATCATGTTCAACGTCTACAACCGCAACCAGGGTGCGGCGTTCGAGTGGCGCAAGCCGCTGCTGTATGCCGGCATGATGGCCTACCTGGTCACGCCGGTGGCGCTCTGGCTGGCCGTGAAGCACCGCCAGGCGCTCTGGGCCAGCGCCCGGTCCCACCGCCTGCTGGCCTGCCTGGTCGTCGTGCCCTTGCTGTTTTTCCTGCTGCTTTCAGCCAAGAAAGTCATTGGCCTGCACTGGGTGCTGTCGTTTTACCCTTTTGGCTTTGCCTGGCTGGCGTTTGCCCTGCCGGCCGACCGCCTCAAGACCTGCGCCAAGGGGCTGGCGCTGTTTGCCGGGCTGCATGTCGCGGTGGTCGCCGGCCTGTACCTGACGACGCTGGACACCTGGCGCAACGCAAAAATCTATCCGCAAATCGTTCGCAGCGTCAAGACCGCCGACATCCTGCGCCAGGCCGACCGCCCGGGCGCGGTGCTGATGGCCGACTCGTACACCGCCGCGTCGATCTACGGTTTCGAGCGCCGCCAGTACATGCCGGTGTTCGGCGTGGGCCGGTTCCATGCGCGGCAGGACGACATGCTGGTGGATTTTTCCCTCTACCAGGGCCGGGCCGTGCGAATCATCACGCCCGACAAGCCCGACCCGGACGCCTTCAAGCCCTACTTTGACAGCGTCGCCGTGCTGGGTTTCATCCAGGATGGCGTGCCGTTCTATGTGGTCGAAGGCAGCGGGTTCAACTACCCGGCCTACCGCCAGGGCGTGCTGGGCGAGGCCTTCCGGCAGTTCTACAACATACCGGCCTGGCTGCCGATGACCGGTTGCCCGTTCTGCGAACGCTACTGCGGCCAGGTGCGCTGCCCGCGCTGAGGCGGCTGCGCAGGCCAGCGGGTGCGGAAACAGGCAATAAATAACGGTCAAACCGGCCTTTTGCGCAAGCTTACTGTGCGCTGTCAGCTATTAAAATGAGAGCTCCGTGGTGGGCGCGGTCAGGCTTGCCGGGGCCAGACCGGCCGGCGTTTCAGTCCTGCAGTTCCACCCGGGCCATGTCCACGTCCAGCCGCTCCATCGCATCGAGCGCTTCGGAGGCCGCAGCCTGCTCGTAAAGCCGGGTTGCCTCCTTCATCCGCTTGTCGCCTTCGAGCATCACCATGCCGTTGGCATATTCGGTCATGGCGATGGCCGAGCCGGGATTGAGCTTCAGCGCTTCCTTGAACAGCGCCAGGCCGGTGTCCTTGCGCACGCCGTAGGTCATGCTGCCGATCAGCGAGCCGACCTTGTCGATCACCTCGGCATGAAAGGCCGCCAGCGCGATGTGCGCATCGGCATGCTGCGGCGCGAGCTGGAGGGTGTGCTCCAGCGCAGCCTTGATCTTGCTGCCCAGCCCCTGCGCCAGCGCCTTGGCCACGCTGATGCCCTGGCCGTAGCGCCCCAAGGCGTAGGCCTGCCAGTACCAGGCATTCGGATTCTTCGGGTCTGCCGCCTGCTGCGCCTCGGCCCGTTGCGCCGCCTCCAGGAACAGGTCGAGTTTGGCTTGCTCCCTGGTTTCCAGGTAATTGGCATAGATGCAGGTGGCCTTGTTGGCCACCGTGATGCCGTTCCCGCCGGCTTTCAGTCCGGCCTCGGCCGCCTTCTGGAATTCGCCGTTGTGAAACAGCACCCAGGCCTTGAGCACCGCGGCATCCTTGGGCAGCGGCTCGCAGTCGCCCCGGTGCAGCCGGGTCCAGTTTTTCGCCAGGCTGGCCGTGTCAAAGGCGTAGGCGCCGGGGTGGGGAAAGGGGTTCCATTGGGCCATGTTGTTGTCTCCTTGAATCATTTTTATGCAATCTTGCTGTCCGCGCCAGCGCGCTTCACGCCGGCAGGCTGGCCGGGCCGCTGTATGCATCGGCCAGGCGCTGCAGGTGGGTTTTTTCGGCGGGGTCCAGATAGGGTATCAGCAGGCTGAGCACATGGTGCGCGCCGCGCATCAGGGCCGACTGGGCATTCGCCGGCTCCAGGGCATTGCGCGGATTGCGCACATATTCAAAACTCAGCCAGTAGGTCAGCAGCACCACCATGCTGGTGGCCGTGGCATCGACTTCGCGCGAGTCCAGCGCCATGGCGCCAGCCCGGCCCATGCCCGCCAGCATCGTCCTGACGGCGCGCGCCTTGTTCTTGAGCACCCACTGGAAATGCGTTTCCAGCCGCCGGTTCTTGCTCAGCAGGTCGTTCAGGTCGCGGTACAAAAAGCGGTACTGCCAGATCAGCTCGAACAGCGTGTGCATGAAAAACCAGGCGTCCTCGACGTTGCGCACGCCGTCGCTGGCATTGAGCAGCTCATTGAGCGCCTGCTCGTAGCGGTCAAACAGCGAATTGATCAGCTCGTCCTTGGCCGGGTAGTGGTAGTAAAGATTGCCCGGGCTGATGCCGAGTTCGGCGGAAATCAGCGTGGTCGATACGTTGGGCTCGCCAAACCGGTTGAACAGCTCGAGCGTGACCTCCAGGATGCGCTCTGCAGTGCGACGCGGCGCTTTTTTCGCCATGCTTGTCCCTTTTTGTTTTGTTTTCCCACTCTAACCCGGCGTTCCGCACTAAGGTATCAGGAAAACCTCATGCGTAGCGTTCGGGCCCGGAAGATTTGCACGCATGCAGGCGAAAAAAAGGGACATGCCGTCCCTTTTTCATTGCTCCGCCCCCTGTTGCCTGGGGCACCGGCTGCGCGTCAAACGCCGGCGCGTGCCTGCTGCGGTTTATTCGGCTGCGCTTGGCGCAGCGCCTGCCGCGCCCGCTTCCGCTGCGGTCGTGCCGGCCGGCTTTGCTGCAGCGCGCTTGGCTGCGGGCCGTGCGGCTTTCGTGGCGGCAGGCGCAGCGGCCTGCGGCACTGCGGGCCTGGCGGCAGACCGGGCGCGTGGCTTGGCCGCCGCGGTTGCCGGTTTGGCCGCCGAGCCTGTCGCCGCGCCGCCGCCGTTCAGCTTGCCAACCTGCTGGTCGAGCCGGTCGATGCGTTCTGCCAGCGCGCTCACGTCCCGGGCCAAGGGCACGCCGAGCTTGCCCAGTGCCTTGGCCACGCGGTCCTCGAAAATACTTTCAAGCTTGTCCCAGCGGTTGCCCGCCTTGGACTGGATGTCGCTGGCCATGTCGGACATGCGGCTGGTGGCGTCGCTGATCTTTTCCTCGGCGGCGGCCTGGGTCTTGCGCTGGATCGCCAGGCCTTCCTTGACCAGGGTGTCGAACACCTTGCTGCCTTCTTCCTGGGCCTTGGAAAAAGCCCCCAGGCCGGCCAGCCAGATCTGCTGGGCCGAGTCCTTGACGGCGCTGGACAGTGGGGGGCCGGCTTTTTGCGTGTCGCTCATTTTCTGCAGTTTCTTGACCATGGAAGGCTCCTGGAGGGTTGGATGAAAAAGGATTGCGGCCCGTCGCCGCACACCAGGAAAATGTAAGCCCGCATCGCGCCGGTGTTTAGGGTCCGGCTCCTAGAACGCTAGGCAGGGCGCCCTATGGATTTGCGCCCGATCGGGCCGGTTTTGCGGGTTTGTGCTGAAGAGATAAACACACAAACCTGAACAAAATGAAACCTTTGTCGGCCTCGTCAATGCGGAGAATTCAATGAACTATTTCGTCACAGGCGCCACCGGTTTCATCGGCAAGCGGCTGGTCAAAAAACTGCTGGAGCGAAAAGGCGCCAAGGTGTATTTCCTGATCCGGCCCGAGAGCGCGGGCAAGGTGGACGCACTGCGCGATGACTGGGGCGTGGGCGCTGGCCGGGCGATTGCGGTGCATGGCGATTTGACCGGCAAGAAGCTCGGCGTGAAGGCCGAGGACATCAGGAAGCTCAAGGGCGAGATCAGCCATTTCTACCACCTTGCGGCGGTGTATGACCTGCAGGCCGACGAGCAAAGCCAGATCGCCGTCAACATCGACGGCACCCGCAACACGGTCGAGTTTGCCAGGGCGATCGATGCCGGGCATTTTCACCACATCAGCTCGATTGCCGCCGCCGGTCTGTACGAAGGCGTGTTTCGCGAGGACATGTTCGAGGAGGCCGAAAATTACGGGCATCCGTATTTCCGGACCAAGCACGAGAGCGAAAAAATCGTCCGCAACGAATGCAGGGTGCCGTGGACGGTGTTTCGCCCGGCGATGGTGGTGGGCCACAGCGTGACCGGCGAAATGGACAAGGTCGATGGGCCGTACTATTTCTTCAAGCTGATCCAGCGCATCCGCAAGCTGCTGCCGCCCTGGATGCCCATGGTCGGCCTGGAAGGCGGCCGGATCAACATCGTTCCGGTCGATTTCGTCGTCGATGCGCTGCACCACATCAGCCATCAGGAACGCATCGGCGGCCAATGCTTTCACCTGGTGGACCCGGTCGGCTACCGCGTCGGCGATGTGCTCGACCTCCTGAGCAAGGCAGCGCACGGGCCGCGCATGAACCTGTTCGTCAACGCCGCCTTGCTGGGCTTCATTCCCAAGGCGGTCAGGAAAGGCCTGATGGCGCTGGCGCCGGTGCGGCGCCTGCATGCGGCCATCCTGGACGACCTGGGCGTGCCCGAGGACATCCTGACCTTCGTCAATTACCCGACGCGCTTCGACTGCCGCGGCACCCTGGCCGCGCTCAAGGGAAGCGGCATTGCCTGCCCGAACCTGCACGACTATGCCTGGCGCCTGTGGGACTACTGGGAGCGGCACCTGGACCCGGACCTGTTCATCGACCGCTCGCTGCGCGGCACGGTGGGCGGCAAGGTGGCGCTGATCACCGGCGGCTCGTCGGGCATCGGCCTGGCCACGGCGCACCGGTTCGCCGAAGCCGGCGCCACCACGATCATCTGCGGCCGCGACCAGGACAAGCTCGATGCCGCCTGCCGCGAAGCCGAGGCGAAGGGCCATGCCTTCATCGCCTATCCGGCCGACATTGCCGACATGGCCGACTGCGACCGCTTCATCAAGGCGCTGCTGGCCGACCATGGCGGCGTCGATTTCCTGGTCAACAACGCCGGGCGCTCGATCCGCCGCGCCATCGAAGGCAGCTACGACCGTTTTCACGATTTCGAGCGCACCATGCAGCTCAATTATTTCGGCAGCCTGCGCGTGACCATGGGCCTGCTGCCCGGCATGGCGCAAAGGGGCGCAGGCCATGTGGTGAACATCAGCTCCATCGGCGTGCTGACCAACGCGCCGCGCTTTTCCGCCTACGTGGCCAGCAAGGCAGCGCTGGACGCCTGGACGCGCTGCGCGTCGAGCGAGTTCGCCGACGTGGGCATCAGCTTCACCACCATCAACATGCCGCTGGTGCGAACGCCGATGATCGCGCCGACCAACCTGTACAACAACGTGCCCACGCTGGCGCCCGAGGAAGCGGCCGAACTGGTGGCGCAGGCCTGCATCTTCAAGCCGGTGCGCATCGCCACCCGCCTGGGCATTGCCGGGCAGGTGCTGCATGCCTTGATGCCGCGCATCGCCCAGATCGCGATGAACACGAGTTTTCGAATGTTCGCCGATTCATCCGCCGCCAGGGGCGAGAAGGGCGGGAAAGATGAAAAAGCCAGGCTGTCGCCCGAAGCGCTGGCGATGCAGCAGATGATGCGCGGGGTTCATTTCTGAACGGCCGGCTGCGGCTGGTCTGAATTGCTATGAAAAAAATAGCTGCAGGCGCTCATGCAGAAAGCGCAACAGCCATTATTTCCATAAATTGCGGGTTCAAGGCTTCAGCCAGCCATTGATTTCGTCGATGACTTCGGTTTTGGGGCCGCCCGCCAGCGCCTGAAGCCGCACCCTTGAAATCAGGTAGATGTAGCGTGCCTGCGCCAGGTCGCGCTGGGCGCTGACGTTTTGCTGCTCGGCATTGAGCGTGTCGTTCAGTGTCCGGCTGCCGGCCTCGAAGGAGCGCCGGTTCGACAGCGTGACCTGCTCGGTGGAGCGAACCGCCTGCTCCAGCGCCCGGACCTGCAGCACGCCTTCGGTCACGCCGCGAAACTCCTTGTGCACCCGCACGCCCAGGTCCCGGCGCAGGGCTTCGAGCGATTGCTCGGCGCGCTCCTGGTCCGCCAGCGCCTGCCGGATGGTCGAATTGACATAGCCGCCGGCAAACAGCGGCACGCTGAGCTGCAGGCCGATGGATTTGTTGGTGTAGCGGTTGTTGACGCTGGTCACCGTGTCGCTCTCGTTGCGCGACACCTGCGCGATGGCGTCGAGCGTCGGATAGTGGCCGGCCTCGGCTTTTTCCACTTCGCGGCGGGCGGCTTCGACCTGGGCCTTGAGCGAGCGGATTTCCGGGCTGCCGGCTTCGGCGCGCTCGGTCCAGTCTTCAAGCCGGTTGGGTACCGGCGGGCCCAGCACCAGCTTGCCGGCGTCGAGCGTGGCCAGTGAATCGACCGGCTGGTTGACCAGCGTCTGCAACTGCCTGCGGGTGAAGTCCACGTTCTGGCGCGCTTCGAGTTCCTGCGCCGCGTTCAGGTCCAGCGCCGCTTGCGCCTCGTCGATGTCGGTGCGGGTTCCGGAACCGGCGGCAAAGCGTTTTTTGGCGGCATCGAGCTGGCTGGTGTAGGCGATTTTTTGCGACAGCACCAGCGCCAGCTGGTCGGCGGTCAGCAGCGCCTCGAAATAGGCGCCGCTCACGCGAACCCCGACGTTCTGTATTTCGCGCTCCAGGATGGCGTTGGCATCCTCGACCTGCGCCTGCGCCTGCCGGTAGTCGGCCATCTGGTACTTGCGGAACAAGGGCTGGCGAAGCGTCAGGGCCGCGCTGCTGCTGTTGTAGTTCCGGCTCGTGGTGACCGGCGTTCCGAGGAAGTTGGGCTCCGTGCTGTCCAGCGCGTTGCGGTTGCGCGAGGCGCTGGCCGACAGGTTGGGCAGCAGCTGGGCGCGTGTCTGCGCAATGCGCTCGCTGCGCGCAGCGGTCGACGCCCGGGCCGCGCGCAGGCTGGCGTCCTGTTCCATGGCCGCCTGGTAGGCCTGCGACAGGTCGAGCGCACACGCAGGCGCGCAGGCCAGTACGGCCACCAGTGCCAGCGTGGATCGGTTCACGGCGTGGCGCGACGTTTTGAAAATGGCTGATTTCACCGTGTCATTCCTCATTCATCGACGCTGCGATGCGCTTGGTCAGCGGGTGCAGCAGGTAGGTGAGCATCGAGCGCTCGCCGGTCCGTAAAACCACTTCAACCGGCATGCCCGGCTGCATCTGGCGCTTGCCCAG
>JAQGMN010000370.1 GCA_028292345.1 Polaromonas sp.
CGGCCGGGCTGTCCAGGTATCGACCCGGTGTCCACGGGCGCGCATGCCTTCGGCAATCATCTGCGCAAAGCGCGGCATGCTTTTTGAATTCAGGAAATCCGGATGGACGAACTGGACGATGTGCATGGTGGGTTCAGACCTCTTTGCGCAGGCAAAAAGCGGGGATTTACGGGCAGGCTTGCTGGCTGGTCTTGCAGCGCGGCGTCAATGACCTTCTGGCACATAGCTTCATGTCCCCGGCGGGACGCCCTGACACGCGCCATGCCGGCACTGCGCACGGATTCACGCCATGTGTCGTTGCCAAGCAGTTGGCGGCATCGGCGGGCGCATTCAGCGGCATCACTCCAGAAGGCGGCTTCGACGCCTTCTTCATACAGTTCCCGGTGTTCGCTGGTGCGCTCTGCACACAGAACGCCGCCGGCATAGGGAATTTCCATGGAGCGCGTGGTGTGCAAGTCACGGTTGCCTTTGGACAGCATGCCCAGGCAGACTTTGGCCCCCTGAATGGCCGCCACATAATCGCGCCCGCCGAGATTTCCGCCGCGGTAACAAGCCTTGATCTGATCCCAGAGGGCTGATTTTTGCCAGCGGTCGCCCCAAATGGAAATTGGTATTCCCTGATTCATGAGATCCAGGAGAAACTGATCACGGCCTTCGCCCCGCATCCATGTTCCGATGAAAACCACGTCCGACTGAAACCTGGCCGGAATATCTGAGCGATCCTTGAACGGAGCATGCATGACTTCGTCATAACTCATCCACACACGGACGACTTTGCGCGCGCCCCGCTGCTGGTATTCCTCAAAATTTTCAGGCCGAACCACAACGCACAGGTCGTAGAGGGCAAGCGATTTCAGCATGGAGTCAAACCGGCGTCCATCACGCTTACCGGTGGCGTCGTCATGGTTGTAGGAAACGAGTTTGGCGCCTGTCTGCGCCAACAGTTTCACGGCATCAAAACCAAACAACTCCCCATTGTCAATCCACACGATATCCGGGGCCTTGTTCAATGCCAGTTCAATCAAGTGGCGAACCCACTGCTCCACACCAGATTGAAGCAGCCGGTAACCGCTGCGGTAATGCACAAAGCCCTGGACTTTGCCGTTGAGCCTGGCCTCGAAAAACTTATAAGGGTCGGCCATATGGACCTCATGACCCAGCCTTGAAAGGGCATCGGCACGGTGTCGGCTCGTTGAGCCGGGGAAACTGTTGCCAATATAGATAATATTCAAAGACATTTGCGCAAGCACTCCAGCTTTGTGTGTTGCCACCTGCATTTAAAGCCATATTTATCAGGACATTAGTGCCTGGCCATTTTCATGAACAAGCAATTTAAATTTCGGAATATGTGCTCCGGTCCCGCCATTTCAAACAGATTCGAAATCTTGTAAAGCTTGACGCTGAAAGTCGCAAGGCATGCAGCCACCAAATAAATATCAAACAAGATTGAAAATGCTTTGCCGGCAGAGATCGGTCATGAGGCCAACTACCTTGTCGCCATACGATGACCAACCACCCACCCTGCGAACCCGGGCAAGGGCTGCTTGGCTCATCTTCTCTCGCCGCTCGGGTTGATCAGCCAGCAATTGCAGGCTTGCTGCGATTGCCTCCGGTTTCCTTATTGGAACAATGAAACCCTCAACACCGTCGGTAAACAAGTTTTGCGCACCCGTGTTGCTTGTTGCGACAACTGGACAGCCACAAGCCATCGCTTGGGCCTGAACCATGGCAAGGCCCTCCTCCACGCTAGGCAATACCATTACATGGCTGCGGCTCATCAAATCTTTGAGATTTTCTTGGGGTACGTGACCGGAAACTATTAAATTCGGACTCCATAGGCCTTTGCACTTTAACCAGTCAATCAGCTTGGGTGAATAACTGCCAGCCAGTGTTAGGGTTTTCTGCGGATGCTCAAGCCTGGCAAAGGCTTCAAGCAAATCAGGAATGCCTTTTCTCAGGCTGACCGCTCCGACAAAAAGTATGTTGAAGCCTGTCGGATCTGGACTGGCGGTCTTTTGAAACTTCTCGGTATTTACCCCATAAGGAACAGTATTCAGTTTTTCCCTGGATATGCCGTATTTCAAAAAAGTATCATGAACAAATGAAGATGGCACGGTGATCGCATCGGCCAGGTTGTATTCCTCCTCTTCGCGATCAATGATGCGCGGGTCTATAGGACAATAAGGAATACCCCACCTTTCATGCTCTTCTCTCAGAATTTTGTCTTGCATTCGAATGTGGCTGGAGCCGCGATCACAAATGTAAACGCCACCTCTTGCCTTCACAACACGCGCAGTTTCAAGGGCTGAACCCGACAAACCCATAAAAACATCGCAGTCAGCAATCGTCTTTGCAACATGCCGGTCAAACGAAATTTTGTCCCAATACTCCCATTGCTGTTTTACGCGATCCCCAATGACCTCCCAGAACGGGAACCCCATATAGGGAGTATGGAAGTAGGGATAGGTATGAATTAGCGACTGCGGCACATCTTCATTTTTCAGCTTGAATCCAGGATAACCGGTATGGATCTCGTACAACACCTTGCGCTTTACAAGTTCGCGAGCCAAGTCGAAAGTATGAAATTTTCCGATGGTTGAGAGAACTACTTTCATTGCAAATTTATACTTTATTTCGATTTTCAAAAAGATCCAAACCAGATTTGAATATTTGAGTGAGCCGAACAGCAGTCAATTCATTCTGGCAGGCTCAAGTTTTTCTTTTATTTCTGAAAATGCGGGGTGAAACCCGCAGCGAATGCAATCGGCAATTGGAACCAAACTGGCGGGTTCCGGGCAAAAATCACCAGCTTTAATTTGAAACCTGACTTCAAGGTATGTCAGCAGTTGGGCCCGATTGGATGCCTGCGCCTTTCTGGCCGAATGACCGGCATAACATCAGTAGCTATATCCTGGGATATTCCGTCTTCGAAAGGAAACGGCATCTACCAAATACCTGGCTCCCAAAGTCAGCACCAAAAAAATCAAGATGCTTCTTGCAAAAGACCAGTACTGCGCCATTGAGTTTTCAACATTGAGCAGGACGGTCAAAACACCAAACAGCGTGAAGTAAACAAACCAGCCTATTCCGGACTTCTTCACAACCAGGAGCAAGAGTTTCAAAATCAACAACATGAATACCGGAAAAAGCAACAATCCTGGCCAGCCAAAATCAGCCATTCCGGCGGTGAGGATGGTATTGGCCTCGTCAACAATCGGAAGGCCAATCCGGGGATGTATCAGATCCTCATCGATGAGGTAATGCTTTGCGCCAATAAATGCGGAAGGAATGCTGTAGAGAAGGGTGGCATAAAGGGCCTCTCCCCAAAGCCATTTGTCGAAACTCACCCTTTCTATCATCATGGAAAGGTATTTCAGAACAAATGGACGTTCAAGAGAATTTTCGTTCAGCAAAATATCCAAATCATATTTGTTCGGGTTGCTGAATATTTCCAAACCGAGATTGAGCAGCCTGAAAGGGTCGTTCGTTCCCGGAGGCATTTCCCAGACCGCAATTCTGAACGCAAAGAACAGCTTGATTCCAAAGTAGGCAACTGGAATCACTGCCGCTGCAAAGACTGCTTTTTTTAACCAGAACGCCCGGCCGTAAGCATTAAAGGCATAAAAAACCAGGTACAGCGCAGCCATATAAACCAGCATGCGCCTGGCCTGCGTAAAGCTAACAAGCCAGAGCGCAATGGCCATTGCATATAAAAGCCAGCGATTGAAACGGTTTATTTCATGATTTCCCGAGGCCATAAATACAGCCATAATACCGGCCGGTGGAATGGCAAAATAGGTCAGTGAGGCGAGAGGAGAGATCGACGTGTTGCCGGTATCGTTGAACAATATGCCCTGGAACTGCATCAGACCGGTCGCGATGCAATAGATCGCCGCGCCAAGCACCATCGCGATCAGGACCGTCGCCTCCCTGCACTGACGCTGGCTCATGGCACAGAGTTGTGTTTTGGCAGGGAACAGCTGGCTCAATAAAAGCAAAATGGCCGATGCAAAGGCGACGCTCGCCAGCGCCACTGACAGAGAATGCTGGGAAAGCCTGAAGTAATGGGCCACGTCCATCGACAGGAGCGAATATATTTTCACCTGTGTTGTCAGGCTGCTGAGCGCATAGGCGATGAGCAGGGAAGTCGCAAAAAAATCAAAAAGGCAGATTTCGCCAGGGTCCTTTACATATTTGCATACCTTGTAAATTGCAACCAGGCTCAGGGCCAGGGAAGCCAAAAAAAATGCCACAGTACTCTCGGCATTGATCAGCAGCAGGAGTCCCGAATACAAGACCACGAAGAAAACAATTGAAAAGTTTTTCATATGCTGCCAGACCCATTGGTTTATTCGGCCACAACCAGTTCAACCCGGTTGGTATTTAGGATTTTTTTAAACAGATACCGGGTGGTTATTTCCGACTGGGGAAGTTTCAGCTTCGAAATTGGATAGGCCGCAAGGCTTGAAATGGCGGTAATTCCCAAAGGCAGGTCTTGCAGTGCAGAAGCTGCCATCGAAAAATGCCCCCTGAGAATCTGCCGGACGAAACGCGAAGACCGTTGCGAAAAAAAATGAATCGTCCAGTGCCGCTTGAGCACCTTGACTAGCGAAGGGTCCACTTCTGCTGCAATCGTCTCCAGGATGGAATTGACCTGTGCATATATTTGATTTGTTTGATTGAGCACATTGGAGTCCTGCAGCGCATGAATGCGCTCAAAGACCAGTTCCTCATTTTGAAGTTCTATTCCAAAGGTTCTGGCCACCCGATGCCAGGCGTCATAGTCGCCCGCCGAAGGGTATTTCTGGTCAAACCCGCCCGCCTGTAACACGCAGTTCGGGCGGCAGGCGGCGCGGCAAATGTTTCCCACCAGGTTGCCAAAGGTGGCAAATGCAAGAACCGCTGCTGCGGGCTCGAGCCGGGAAGGCAGCCGTCCCTCCCACTGCAATGGGCCACCTTTTGCATATCGTTTTTCGTCGCCCAGGGCCCAGCATCGGCTTACCGCGCAATTCGGCCTTTCCTCCATGAACTGGGCGGTGCGCTCCAACCCGCCTGCCAGCAGCAGGTCGTCATGGCCGAGCAGCTTCGCAATTGGAGCGCGCGCCTGGGCCAGCAGAAAATTAAGGTTGCCCATGATGCCGAGATTCAGCGGCTGCTCGTAAATCCGGATGCGGGGGTCCGACAAGGTTCTCAGATACTGTCGCGTGCCGTCCCTTGAGCCGTTGTCACTGATGACCAGTTCCCAGTCCTGGAATTCCTGAGCCAGGACCGATTCAACCGCTTCGGAAATAAAGGGAATGCCGTTGTAAACAGGCATGAGTACTGAAATTTGCATGCTTCATGGCTCCGCAGAAGGAAAATATTCAACTGGTACTGCCCACGGCCTTGTCCAGCCGTTTTCGCAACAGCCGAGGCAAGAACCGGGCAGCCTGGGCCGACGCGCTCTGCCGGGCGATGGTCGGTAGCTGCGACCAATATGCAATCAGGACAACCACCTGTGTACACAATGCAAGCGCAAGGCACAGGCCTGCATATGGCTGAAAAATGATGATCGCCGCCATGCCGGCACCTGCTACCAGCAGCGACAGCGACGCATTGGCAAAGGCTGATGCCGGCCACCGCATTGCACTGCCGACAAGCCATTGGCTGGCCGACCGGACATAAAAGAACAAGCTGATGGCTTCTCCGGCCAGCAGCGCCAGTGCCGCGCCCTGGATGCCGGCCAGTGGAACCAGGAAATAGATTCCAGCCACCGTGACGAACGTGGCAAGCATTGCAATCATGAGTTGCTCGCGAATCAGGTTGTTGCCGTTGACGACGGCAATGGCAGGCTGCGCCAGCGCATAAACCAGCACACCCAGCGAGAGCAATGCGAACAGCAGCGGATCGAAGGCGATCTTTCCTTGCGTCCACAGCGGAAACAGCGCCGGCGCGGCATATTGCACAACCAGCACCGCAGGCACCAGCACCACGCACAGCATCAGCCAGATCACTGAAAAGGCACTTTCCGTGCGGGCCTGGTCCCGGTTGTTCAAAAATGCCATCAGTTCGGGCATCAACGGGCCGGTGATGGTGCCCACGCCCTGCAACGCCAGATTGGCGCCGGTGCGCATGGTTGAAAAGGCAATCATCTGGGCCATTCCCGACAAGGGCAGCAGGAGAAAGCGAACGCCTTGCTGCCGCAAAATTTCAAGGCCGGCCTGGGCGCCAAGGGCAAGCGATGCGCCAAACCTGGCAAAACCTTTGGCCATGTCGAGCTTTGCGGAAACCACACCTTCCTGCCGGGCGATGCGAAGCAGCACAACGCTCAGCAGGGTGTGGCAGGCAAACGTCGCCAGGCATGTCACAGCGGTTGTCATCACCAGGCCGGCGCCGAAAGAAACAGCAGCCACCGACGATGCGGTGGAAACGATGGCAAACCCCACCCCGCTCCAGGCTGACAGCGGAAAGTAGCCAAAGGGGTTCAACGCGCGGCCCAGCAGCCCGGTGAAGGTGATGGTCAGGGCCCAGGTGCCGCAGGTCAGCAGCAGCGAGGTTTCAAACTGCTGCACATGGGCTGCATCCATTCCCACCCACTGGCTCAGGCTGCCCGAATACGTCAGGCCGCACACTATTGCAAAAGTGACGATGGACACAATGAAGGCCACCACCACCCCGGTACAAAACACCGCACCGATTTCCTCGCGCTTGTGACGGCCGGTCTTGAGGAATTCATTGCCGAGGTAATTGTGATGGGCTATGTCGAATATCGTCAAAAAACTGACGATGCTCTGCACCAGCACCCATGCGCCGTAGGTTTCGATCGACCAGTAATGCAGGTAGACCGGTATCGCGATGACCTGGCTGAAAATGGTCACCGCGATCCGCATCCACGATGCCAAGCTTCCTGAAACCACTCGCTTGACTGCTGACATGATTGCTTTCGCTGAAGACTTCAACTTTTCCGCTGCTGGAATCCAGGCCGACCCCGAGCGATCTTTAACAAAGGATCAGACCGCGAGCGCTCCTGCACCCGGGGTTCCTGGCCTATTGCTGCTCATCGCCGGGGCCAGGGTGGCGTCCTTGAACCACGGCGCGGCAAACTCGGTGAGGGATTGCCTGCTTTCTTTCACGACAATGGGACTGCCCGCATCGGCTACGCTTTTGCAAAAATCCGCATAGGCGAGTTTCAGGCCTTGATCCAGTTCGACCTTGGGCCGCCAGCCCAGGTTTTTCAGCTTTGAGGAATCCAGCAGCTTGCGGGGCGGTCCATCGGGTTTGCTGCTGTCAAAGCTGATTTCGCCGGTGTAGCCCACGACCTTTGCCACGGCAAAGGCCAGCTCGGCAATGGTGATGTCGCTGCCAAAACCGATGTTGATGTGGCTTTGCGCGGGCAGCGTATGGGCGGCATAGGTGGCCTTGTCAATGTCCATGAGGTGCACGCTGGCGGCGGCCATGTCGCCCACGTACAGGAACTCGCGCCTGGGCTGGCCCGAACCCCAAATCGCCACGCCAGGCAGGCGGTTGAGCCTGGCTTCGTGAAAGCGGCGGATCAGCGCGGGAATGACATGGCTGTTTTCAATGTGATAGTTGTCGCCGGGACCGTACAGGTTGGTCGGCATGACGCTGCGGTAGTCCGTGCCATGGCTTTCGCCGTATTGGCGGTTGTAGCTTTCACACAGCTTGATGCCTGCAATCTTGGCAATGGCGTAGGGCTCGTTGGTGGGCTCCAGCTGGCCGCTCAGCAGGACGTTTTCCGCCATGGGCTGCGGCGCCATCCGGGGATAGATGCAGCTGCTGCCCATGAACAGCACTTTTTGCACGCCGGCATGCCAGGCTTCATGGATCACATTGGCTTCCATCATCAGGTTTTGGTAGATGAACTGGGCCGGATAGGTGTTGTTGGCATGGATGCCGCCCACCTTGCCGGCGGCCATGTAAACCTGGTCAATCTTTTCATTGGCAAAAAAATCGCGCACGGCTTGCTGCTGGGTCAGGTCCAGTTCGGCCCTGGTGCGGGTGACGATGTTTTTCCGTCCCCTGGCCAGCAGGCAGCGCAGGATCGCGCCGCCGACCATGCCGCGATGGCCTGCCACGAAAATCCGGGGTTCATTGAGCATGCTGTTCACTCCGCGCTGACGGTCATGGGAAAGCCGTGCGTTTTGAGCAGCGCATGGCGACGGGCGTGGTCCAGGTCGTGGGCCACCATTTCTGCAATCAACTGGTCCAGGGTGATTTCCGGCACCCATCCCAGGGACTCCCTGGCTTTTGTCGGGTCGCCCAGCAGCGTCTCGACTTCGGTCGGCCGGAAATAGCGCGGATCGATCTTCACGATGACGTCGCCCACGGCCAGGGCGGGCGCGTTGTCGCCGCTGATGGCCTGGACCATGCCGACCTCGTCCAGGCCGTGCCCTTCAAAGGCCAGGGTGATGCCCAGCTGCGCCGCGCTGCGCGTGATGAAGTCGCGCACATTGACCTGCTGCCCCGTGGCAATCACGAAGTCTTCGGGGTGGTCCTGCTGCAGCATGAGCCACTGCATTCGCACATAGTCCCGGGCATGGCCCCAGTCGCGCAGCGCGTCGATGTTGCCCATGTAGAGGCAGTTCTCCAGCCCCAGCGCAATGTTGGCCAGGCTGCGCGTGACTTTTCGCGTGACGAAAGTCTCGCCGCGGCGCGGGCTTTCGTGGTTGAACAAAATGCCGTTGCAGGCGTACAGGCCATAGGCCTCGCGGTAATTGATGGTGATCCAGTAGGCATACAGCTTGGCCACCGCGTAGGGGCTGCGCGGGTAGAACGGCGTGGTTTCCTTCTGCGGCGATTCCTGCACCAGGCCGTACAGCTCGGAGGTGGACGCCTGGTAGAAGCGGGTTTTCTTTCCCAGCCCCAGCAGGCGGATGGCTTCGAGCAGCCGCAGCGTGCCCAGGGCATCGACGTCGGCGGTGTATTCGGGCAGCTCGAAGCTCACCGCCACATGGCTCTGGGCGCCCAGGTTGTAGATTTCGTCCGGCTGCGTCTGCTGAACGATCCGGATCAGGTTGGAGCTGTCGCTCAGGTCGCCGTAATGCAATACAAAGTTGCGGTTGTTGATGCACGGGTCCTGGTAGATGTGGTCGACACGCGTGGTGTTGAACAGGCTGGCGCGCCGCTTGATGCCATGGACCAGATAGCCTTTGGACAGCAAAAATTCAGCCAGGTAGGAGCCGTCCTGGCCGGTGATGCCGGTGATCAGGGCGACTTTTTGGGTGTTGTTGTTTTTCATGGTGGTGGCTGTGTGAATTGGCAGGCGTCAAGCCCGTTTCTTGGCGACTTCCACCGGAATGACGCGGCCGTAGCTGTCCTCAAACCGCTCGATGTCGTCTTCGCCCAGGTAGCTTCCGGACTGCACCTCGATCATTTCCAGCTGCGTCTTGCCCGGGTTGTGCAGCCGGTGCAGCTCGCCGATGGGAATGTAGGTGGACTGGTTTTCAGTGAGCAGGAATGTTTCGTCGCCACGGGTCACTTTCGCCGTGCCCTTGACGACGATCCAGTGCTCGGCCCGGTGGTAGTGCTTTTGCAGGCTCAGGGTTCCGCCGGGCTTGACGACAATGCGCTTGACCTGGAACCGCTCCCCCATGTCGATGCTGTCGTAGGAGCCCCAGGGACGCGACACCTTGCGATGCATGGCGGCCTGCGGGGTGCGCCGCGCTTCGAGTTCAGCCACCACGATCTTCACGCTTTCGGCATGGCTGGAGGTGGCCACCAGCACCGCATCGGGCGTGTCGATGATGAGCAGGTCATGGGTGCCCAGCGCCACCACCGGGCGGTAGGGCGCATGGATATAGGTCTTGGTCGCCTCGATGGCCAGGCCCTGGCCGTCGACCCGGTTGCCACTTCCATCGGGCAGGGTCATGTCGGCCACCGCGTTCCAGCTGCCCACGTCGCTCCATGCGCCGGCGAAAGGAACCACCGCAATGTTCGCATGGTGTTCCATCACCGCGTAATCGATGCTTTCCGAACGGCAGGCGGCAAAGGCCTGCGCCTGGGGACGAATGAACGGTTCATCGGACACGGCAGCGTCCATCGCCTTGCGGCAACTGGCCAGGATGTCCGGCGCATGCTGCGCCAGTGCGTCGATCAGGGTAGCGGCCTTGCACAGGAAAATGCCCGCGTTCCACAAGACGTTGCCTTGCAGGATCAGGTTCTGGGCCGTTTCGACCACCGGCTTTTCAATGAACCGTGCCACCGAATAGCTGCTGTCGCCACGGAGTTCGCCCTGCTCGATGTAGCCGTACGCCGTGCTCGGATAGCTCGGCTTGACGCCAAAGGAAACGATGGCACCCGAATTCGCCGCCGACTTGCCTTGCTCCACCATGGCGGCAAAGGCCCGGGCGTCGGGTATGTGGTGGTCCGCCGGGCAAAACAGCAGCCATTGACCCGGTTGCGCCTTGAGCGCAGCCAGCGCCATGGCCGCCGCCGTGTTGCGCGCCACCGGCTCCAGAATCACCGAGCCGCTGACCCGGGCGGCCTGCATGGCTTCGAGCACCAGGTAACGGTGTTCTTCCGCGGCCACGCAAAGCACCTCGACAGCCGTGACGCCGCCCAGCTGGGCGACACGCTCAAGCGTCAGTTGCAGCAGGCTTTTTTCCCCGATCAGGGGGACAAATTGCTTGGGAAACGATTTTCGGGACAGCGGCCAGAGGCGGGTGCCGGACCCGCCGCAAAGAATGACCGGCTGCACCACATGGTGGTCAGCGGGCAATCCGCTGAAATACTGGGTTGACAGTTCAGGGGCTTCAAGCATGGTGCGCACCTCAATACTGGTTGTTGGCATAACGGTGGTCATTGAAGGCGTAGCCCCGGCTGTAGCGGCTCTTGCTGAGGGTGAGTCCGTTGAAAATCACGCCTTTCACCTGCGCACCGTTCTGCGACAGGCGCTTGCCGGATTCGTGAAGTTCGCCCAGGCTGGTGACCTCGGCATGGGCCACCAGGAACACGGCCCCCACCATGGGCGCCAGGATGGCTGCATCCGACACCGCCAGCACAGGCGCCGAGCAAACGATGACCAGGTCGTAGTACTTGGAGGCAAGCTGCAGCAGCTGCTGGGTGGCGCCGGTCATGAGCAGTTCCGCGGGATTGGGCGGGATGGACCCCGCCGCCAGGAAATCGACATTCGGCGCAATCTTGCGGTGCAGCGCGTCTTCCAGCTTCACATTGCCGCTC
>JAQGMN010000398.1 GCA_028292345.1 Polaromonas sp.
GAAGCTGGCCGATGCGCCGCCGCGCCGCGATGGCCCGCAGGCCAACCGGTTCGAAGCGGCGCGTCCCGCCGGGCACGGCCGCGCCGGTATGCAGGCAAAGGGCGCCAGTGCCGCAGGCCCCGCGGGCACCACCGCGATGGAATCGGCCTTCAGCAAGCTGGCGGCGCTGAAAAAATAGGGGCGATGCGGTGCGCTGTCAAGCATGAAAAACGTTGGCATATTGCCAAATATGCCTTCAGCCCTTGGTGCATGAGCGGAATTTGCTATGGATTGAATAGCGGGAGAGGCCAACGGCGGAATTGACTCGGCGGGTTTTCTGCAACCTGACAGGTCGTCGGGCAGGAAAAAAAACGATCAGGCATGCATATTGCCTGCAGTTGGATGCCAGACGAATTTTTCGGCGAACTTTGCCAGCACAGGCAACAGGGTGCCGACTTTCTGCACCAAAGTAGGGCTTATACGGGGCATCGCCGCCGACTAAATGGTTATATTGCTTTTTCTTTCCGCCACCGTGTGCCAACTGTCATGGAGAAAAATATGGGTTTGACGTCAGTTTCGAAATCTGGGAAAAATGGCCTGCTCGGGCTGCTCCTTGCAACGCTTTTCACGGTCACGGCGCCTGGTGCATCCGCACAGGATTTCAAGCTCGCCATGAGTTCGCCGCCCACGTCGCTGGATCCGCATTTCTACAACCTCTTTCCGAACCTGAATGTTTCCGACCATGTGTTTGAAACCATGGTCACGATGGATGCGGACAGCCGGGTGATTCCGGGCCTGGCCGCGTCGTGGTCGCTGGTCAACAACCTGACCTGGGAATTCAAGCTCCGCAAAGGCGTGAAATTTCACGACGGCAGCGAGATGACCGCCGAGGACATCGCCTGGTCGATGGACAGGCCCTCGACGATTGTTGGCAGCCCTGGCAAGTTTGACGTCTACACCAAAGCCATCCTCAACAAGACCATCGTCGATCCCTACACCATCCGCTTCACCACCAAGGAGCCCTATCCGCTCATGCTGGCCGACCTGACCTCGGTCTACATCGTTTCCAAAAAAGCGACGACGGGTATCTCCAGCGATGACTTCTCAAGCGGCAAGGGCATGGTCGGCACCGGCCCCTTCAAGTTTGTCAGGTACCAGCGGGAT
Organism: Polaromonas sp.; assembly: GCA_028292345.1. Lineage (GTDB taxonomy): Bacteria > Pseudomonadota > Gammaproteobacteria > Burkholderiales > Burkholderiaceae_C > Polaromonas. Next base: position 1,144 of record JAQGMN010000398.1, read on the forward strand.
GACCGGATCGAACTCGATCGCAACGACAGCTACTGGGGCAAGAAGCCCGCCTGGTCCAAAGTGACCATGCGCTTCATTCCGAATGGCTCGACCCGTCTGGCGGCACTGCTTGCCGGCGACGTGCAGGCCATTGAAAACGTGCCGACGCCGGACCTGGCCAAGGTTCGTTCCGATGCCAGCATCGCGCTGTATTCCAAGGTGTCGCACCGGCTTATTTATTTGTATCCCGACACCAAGCGGGACCAGTCTCCCTTCGTGACCGACAAGGAGGGCAAGCCGCTGGCCAAGAATCCGCTGCAAGACCCGCGTGTGCGTGCCGCGCTGTCGATGGCCATCAACCGCGATGCCATTCGCGACCGGGTGATGGAAGGGCTGTCAGAGCCCACCAACAACCTGGTGCCCAAGACCTTGTTCGGGCATAACCCGGCCCTGAAGGTTGTCAAGTACGATCCGGACGGCGCCAAGAAACTGCTGGCCGCGGCCGGTTATCCCGACGGTTTCGGGTTGACGCTGCACACCCCCAACAACCGGTATGTGAACGATGAAAAAATTGCCCAGACCATTGCCCAGATGTTCTCGCGCGTGGGCGTGGTGACCAAGATCGAAGGCTTGCCGATGTCGGTGTACTCGGCCCGCGGCGCCAAGAGCGAATACTCGCTCGGGTTGCTGGGCTGGGGTGCCCAGACCGGCGAAGCCTCCTCGCCGCTTCGCGCCTTGCTTGCCTGCGACAACCCGGCCAAGGGGCTGGGCGGTTTCAACTGGCTCAAGTACTGCAATCCAAAAATGGACGAACTGCTGCAAAAGGCGTTGAACACCGTGGACGACAAGGCGCGGCTGCCGTTGCTGCAGGAAGCCAGCGCCATCGCCATCAATGATGGCGGCCTGATTCCGATTCACCAGCAGGTCACGACTTGGGCAGCCAAAAAGGGAATCGCCTACATTCCGCGAACGGATGAGCGAACCCATGCCTACGAGTTCATCCAGCAATAAGCCTTGAGCGCTCCTTCTGTCCGCTGGCACCGGACAGACTTTCCGGCGCCTTGGCGCCCTGTCATTCAGGTTTATCAATGCTCGTCTTTATCATTCGGCGATTGCTGCAAAGCGTGGCCGTCTTGCTGGTCATGTCCCTGCTGGTGTTTGTTGGCGTGTATGCGATCGGCAATCCCATCGACATGCTGATCAGCCCCGATGCCGACCAGGCCGACCGGGCCCGCACCATTGCCGCCTTCGGCCTCGACAAGCCGCTTTGGCAACAGTACTTCCTGTTTGTGAAAAATGCGCTGTCCGGCGACATGGGCCGCTCCTTCGCTTTTTCGGCGCCGGCATTGACCCTGATCATCGAGCGCATGCCCGCCACCATGGAACTGGCCGTGTTTGCCATCGTGCTGTCCATCGTCCTGGGCATTCCGCTGGGTCTGTGGGCCGGCCTGCGGCCGAACAGCATTGCCGGAAAAAGCATCATGGCTGTTTCCATCCTGGGCTTTTCACTGCCGACGTTCTGGGTCGGGCTGATGCTGATCATGGTGTTCGCGGTGCAACTGGGCTGGCTGCCATCGAGCGGCCGGGGCCCGACCGAGTTGCTGCTCGGCGTGCCGGTCAGCTTTCTCTCGCTCGAAGGACTCAGGCATCTGTTGATGCCCGCCTTCAATCTGGCACTTTTCAATATCGCCCTGGTGATCCGGCTCACCCGCGCCGGTGCCCAGGAGGCGCTGCTTCAGGACTATGTGAAGTTTGCGCGCGCCAAGGGGCTGAGCAACCGTCGCATCATCGGTGTGCATGTGCTGAAGAATATTCTGATTCCGATCGTGACCGTGATCGCGCTGCAGTTCGGCTCGATCATTGCCTTCGCGATCGTGACCGAATCGGTTTTTGCCTGGCCCGGCATGGGCAAGCTGATCATCGATTCGATCCGTTTCCTGGACCGGCCGGTGATCGTGGCTTACCTGATGCTGATCGTGGTGATTTTCATTGTCATCAATCTGGTGGTCGACCTGGTGTATTCACTGCTCGATCCCCGAGTGCGTCTGTCAGACAGCAAAGGCTGAGAATGGAACTTGATTTGTCCAAGCGCGCCGCGGTGGAAACGCCATTCGGCCTTTTCGTGCGCAATTTTTTCAGCAGCAAAATCGCTGCCTTCGGCTTCATCCTGCTCGCGCTGATCGTGCTGGCCGCGATTTTTGCGCCATGGCTGTCGCCGCAGAATCCCTACGACCTGTCCCGCCTGGACGTGATGGATTCACGGATGGCGCCAGGCGAGAAATCAGCGGACGGCACCTTCACTTTCTTGCTCGGCACCGACGAGCAGGGCCGCGACATGCTCTCGGCGATTCTCTACGGCATCCGGATATCGGTCATGGTGGGGGTGGTCAGCACCGTCATAGCGCTCGTGCTGGGGCTGGCGCTGGGCCTGCTGGCCGGCTATTCGGGCGGCCGTCTGGAGTCTTTCATCATGCGGATAGCGGACATCCAGCTGTCGTTCCCGCCCATCCTGATCGCCCTTATCCTGCTGGCGCTGACCGGCCAGGGGGTTGGGAAAATCATCATTGCGCTGGTCGCGGTGCAATGGGCCTATTACGCGCGAACAGCCCGCAGTGCGGCGCTGGTCGAGCGCAAGAAGGAATATATCGAAGCGGCCACCGCGCTTGGCCTGTCTCCCACCCGGATCATGCTGAGGCATTTGCTGCCTAACTGCCTGCCGCCGCTGATCGTGATTGCCGCCCTGCAGGTGGCCTCGGCCATCTCCCTGGAAGCTACCCTGTCTTTTCTCGGGCTCGGCCTGCCCGTGACCGAGCCGTCGCTGGGCTTGCTGATTGCCAACGGCTTTCAGTATTTGCTGTCCGGCAAATACTGGATCAGTTTCTTTCCCGGCATCGCCTTGCTGCTGACCGTGGTGGCCATCAACCTGGTGGCGGACCAGTTGCGCGACGTGCTCAATCCAAGGCTGCAGACGCAGTAAGACCCCATGACGGATTTGACCGAATGACAGCCATGACAATGCCGACCCAGAGCTTGACCCCAACGCTCAGCGTCTCCCATCTAAAAACCCATTTCAGCACGCGTGCCGGCACGGTCAAGGCGGTCGACGATGTATCGTTCTCAGTCCTGCCGGGCCAGATCATGGGGCTGGTCGGCGAGTCCGGCTCCGGCAAGTCCATGACCGGCTACTCGATCATGGGCCTGATCGACAGCCCGGGCCGGGTTGTTGACGGCAGCATCCTGCTGCGGGGCCGCGAGCTGCGCGGCTTGGCGCTAGAGGACATGCGCCAGGTGCGCGGCGACCGCATCGCGATGATTTTCCAGGATCCGATGATGACGCTCAATCCGGTGCTCCGCATCGATACCCAGATGATCGAGGCGGTGCTGGCGCACCATGACGTTGGCAAGGATGCCGCCCGTGCGATGGCACGCGACGCGCTGGCGCGGGTCGGCATTCCGTCGCCGGACGAACGGCTGCTGGCCTATCCCCACCAGTTCTCAGGCGGCATGCGCCAGCGCGTCGCCATCGCGATTGCATTGCTCAACAAGCCCGACCTGATCATTTGCGACGAACCGACCACCGCGCTGGACGTGACGATCCAGGGCCAGATCCTGTACGAGATGCAAAAGCTTTGCCGGGAATCGGGCACGGCGCTGATCTGGATCACGCACGACCTGTCGGTCGTCGCCGGCCTGGCCGATACGGTGTGCGTGATGTATGCCGGGAAAATCGTCGAAAGCGGCAGTGTGCAGGAAGTGCTTGAACGGCCGCGCCACCCTTATACGCATGGGCTGATCGCCTCGGCGCCGTCGCGCAATCCGCGCGGCCAGCCTCTGCGCCAGATTCGCGGCATGACGCCTTCGCTGCTGAATTTGCCCAGCGGCTGCGCTTTTCGGGAACGCTGCGACCGTGCCAGTGCCGTTTGCGCCGATCAGCCGGCGCTGCAGGCGTTTGACGGCCGCGACTTGCGCTGCTTTCATCCGGTCACCGAAACGCTGGAGTGCCTGTGATGGACAAGACAACCGAACCGCTGCTGGCGATGCGCAATGTCAGCAAGCGCTTTGTCAAATCGCTCGATACCGCGGCGCGCATCGCCAACCTGCTGGGGGCCAATGCCAGGGAGGAGGTCGTCCATGCGGTTGACGCGGTCGACCTTACCGTCCAGCGCGGCGAGGTGGTTGGGCTGGTAGGGGAGTCCGGCTGCGGAAAATCCACGCTGGGCCGGATGGCGGTGGGGCTGCATGGCTTGTCATCGGGAACGCGCCGCTGGAAGGGCGAGAACATCGACCAGCTGCCGCCTGCAGAGCGACGCGCGCGGCAACTCGGCATTCAGATGATTTTTCAGGATCCCTACGCGTCGTTGAACCCGCGCATGCGGGTGCTTGACATCGTCGGCGAGGCCCCGGTCGCCCACAAGCTGATCACCGCGCGCGAGCAGCCCGGCTATGTCGAAGCGCTGTTGCAGCGGGTCGGCCTGGACCCGGCAGTGTTGCGCCGCTTTCCGCATCAGTTTTCAGGCGGACAACGGGCCCGCGTCGGCATTGCGCGGGCGCTGGCGGTACAGCCCGAATTTCTGGTCTGTGACGAAGCGGTCGCGGCCCTCGACGTGTCCATCCAGGCGCAGGTCTTGAACCTGTTCATCCGCCTGCGCGACGAATTGAACCTGACCTATTTGTTTATCAGCCATGACCTGGGCGTGGTCCGGCATCTGTCGGACCGCGTCGTCATCATGTACCTTGGCAGGGTGGTGGAGTCGGCCTCCGCCGATTCGGTATTTGCCCGTCCGAACCATCCTTATACGCAGGCGCTTTTGGCGTCGGCCCCGAAGCTCGAGGCGCGAAAAACCGAATTTTTCGCGGTTCAGGGAGAAATTCCTTCGCCGTTGAACCCACCGTCGGGATGCCATTTCCACCCGCGCTGTCCGCATGCCATGCCGCGCTGCAGCGCCGAGAAACCTGCGTTGAAAGAGGTTTCGCCGGCGCATTTTTCGGCCTGCCATTTGAACGATCAGCACTGACACTACAAGAGGCAATTCATCATGAGTATCGCAACCGAGACCCCCGGCAACGGCAAACAGCCGTCAGCCGAACTGAGGGCAATGATCGATCGCCTGATTGCCTTTCCCACCGTATCGCGCGACTCCAATCTCGGCTTGATCGAATGGACCCGCGACCATCTGGCGGGAATGGGCGTCAAGTCGCGGCTGACCTACGACGCGACGGGCAAGAAAGCCAACCTGTTCGCCACCCTGGGCGAAGGCAGCAGGCCTGGCCTGGTGCTGTCCGGCCATACCGACGTGGTGCCGGTCGATGGCCAGGCCTGGGATACCGACCCGTTCAAGGCGACGGTGGTCGGCGACAAATTGTTCGGCCGCGGCGTTGCCGACATGAAAAGCTATATCGCCAGCGCGCTGGTCATGGCGCCCCGGTTCCTCGCTGCCAACGCAGATGCTCCGCTGCATCTGGCCTTGTCCTACGACGAAGAAGTCGGATGCATCGGGGTGCGCAGCCTGATCAGGGATTTGAGCGAAATGGGCCTGAAAACGGCTGGTTGCATTGTCGGCGAGCCCACCATGATGCAGCCGATCATTGCGCACAAGGGGACCCACCGCTTTCGCTGCTGCATCACAGGCCGCGAAGCGCATTCCAGCTACACCACCCAGGGCGTCAATTCGATCGAATATGCGGCCCGCATCATTGTCTACATTCGCCAGATGGCCGATCGCCTGGCCCAGCTTGAGACCCGGGATTATTCGTTCACCGTGCCTTTCACCACCCTGCAGACCGGCACCATCAAGGGCGGCCTGGCATCCAATATCGTGCCCAGGGATTGCGAATTTCAATTTGAGGCGCGAACCATGCCGGGCGCTTCCTCCGACAAGCTCTACCAGGAGATCCAGGATTTTGCCGCAACCTTGCTTCCGGAGATGCAGCGCGTCGAGCCGAATGCGGCCATTCAGTTTGAAATGCTGGCTTCTGCGCCTGGCATGAGCATGCAGGAAACCGATGCCATCGTGATGCTTGCCGCTTCTTTGGCGCGCAACAGGCCCAATGGCGCAGTCTCTTACGGTACCGAGGGGGGCTTGTTCCAGCAGGCGGGAATTCCCACTGTGATTTGCGGCCCCGGAAATATCGAGCAGGCGCATCGCCCCAACGAATTCGCCACGCTTGAACAGATAGCGCAGTGCGAAGCGTTCATGTTGCGCCTGATTGATTCCGAAGCCGGGACTTCAGCTTGAAACGACCCTTTTGGGGGCTGGCTCTTCACTTTCAAGGACCCCATCCTGTGGCTGCATTCATGGCCTAAAGTGACGTCTCAAGCATCTCTTGGTAGTCTTCGGCGCTTGCCAGGCGCGGGTTGGTTGTATGGCAGTGGTCGGCCATCGCCCCTTTGATGATGTCCTTGAACTGGTCGCGCCGCACCCCCATTTCAGCCAGGCCCGACGCCAGCCCGAGCCGCGAATTCATTGCCTGGATGGCATCGGGAATCTCGCTGCCAGACGTCAATCCCATGACGCGGGCCATGCGCACCAGGCGAAGCTCCTTCTGCATTGAATCGGCCCCCGCATTGAACCGCACCACCGCCGGCAGGAACACCGCATTGAGCGATCCATGGTGCAGGCGCGGGTCCACGCCGCCCAGGCTGTGGCTCAGCGAATGCACGCAGCCCAGGCCTTTCTGGAAGGCCATGGCGCCCTGCATCGATGCGCTCATCATGTTCAGACGCGCCTCGCGGTCGCTCCCGTCGCACGTGGCCCGCTCGATGTGCGCCCAGCCGCGTTCCAGGCCGTCCAGCGCGATGCCGTCGGCTGGCGGATTGAAGGCCGCCGACATGAAAGTCTCCATGCAGTGCGCAATCGCGTCCATCCCGGTGGCGGCCGTCAGGCGGGCGGGCAGGCCGAGCGTCAGTTCGGGGTCGCAAATCGCGGCTTTCGGCACCAAATGCCAGGAGTGAAAGCCGAGCTTGCGGTGGTCGCCGACGATGATGATCGCGCCGCGCGCCACTTCGCTGCCGGTGCCGCTGGTGGTGGGCACGGCGATCAACGGGGCGACGCTTGCGGTGATCCTGGCTGAACCGCCCTCGATGGTGGCGTAGCGGGTCAGGGGGCCTTCGTGCGTTGCGGCAATCGCCACGCCCTTGGCGCAGTCGATCGCCGAGCCGCCGCCGACGGCGATGAGTCCGTCGCAGCCGCCTGTCTTGTAGAGTTCGGCCGCCGCTAGCACCGCCGCTTCGGTCGGGTTGGAGGGGGTCTGGTCAAACACCGCCACACTCAGGCCGGGCAGGGCATCCAGCGCCTTTTGCAGGAGGCCTGCGGCCTTGACGCCGGGGTCGGTGACGATGAGGGGCCGGGTGATGCCGACACGTTCGCACTCCTGCTTGAGCAGCCTGATGGCGCCAAATTCAAACTGGACCTGGGTGACGTAGTAGATGAAGGCCATGGCTGGGTTTCTTTCTGCGTTGTACGATGCGAAGCTGCTGGCACCAACCTTACTTTAATGGCGGGAGCCACCCCTTGACTTACAAGCAAACCCTGATGGGGGTCGCTTTGGGCATCGTTAACTTGGCGGCGCCTGCCACCTCCTTATTTTTCAGCTAAATGCATTTCCGTCCCCCTGAAAACCTGCTGACGCCGGCCATGCGCGATGTTCTGAACCGCATGGCGCGCGCCCATCGCCCGCCGTTGCATACCCTGACGCCCGACCAGGCCCGCGCGGCCTATGAAGCCGGATCGGGTGTGCTGGAGCTTCCCAAGCCAGTGCTTGCGCGCGTCCAGGACTTCGGCATTCCGGTGCGCGGCGGCCATCTGGTGGCTGCGCGGCTGTATGCGCCATCGGAAGAAAAACTCCCGGTGCTGCTGTACTTTCACGGCGGCGGCTTCACCATCGGCAGCATCGACACCCATGACGGACTGTGCCGCCAGCTCAGCCACCTGGCGGGCTGCGCCGTGGTGTCGGTAAATTACCGCCTGGCCCCCGAGCACCGGTTTCCCGTGGCGGCGCATGACGCCTGGGACGCGCTGCACTGGCTCGCCGGACATGCCGCTGAACTGGGCCTTGACGCCCGGCACTTGGCCGTTGGCGGCGACAGCGCCGGCGGCACGCTGGCCGCGATGTGCGCGCTGCTCGCCCGGGACGCTGGTCTGCCGCTGGCGCTGCAACTGCTGTTCTACCCCGGTTGCGCGTCGCATCAGGACACGCCTTCGCACCGCCGTTTTGCCAAGGGGTTCGTGCTGGATGAGGCGGACATCACCTGGTTCTTCAACCATTATTTGCGCAGCCCGGCCGACCGGGAGGACTGGCGCTTCGCACCGCTCAACGCCAGCCATGTGGACGATGTGGCGCCAGCCTGGTTCGGGCTGGCCGAATGCGATCCACTGGTCGATGAAGGGCTGCTGTATGCCGACAGGCTGCGCGCCGCCGGCGTGCCGGTGGACCTGGAGATCTACCGGGGCGTCACCCATGAATTCATCAAGATGGGCCGCATCCTTCCCGAGGCGCGCCATGCCCATGCCGACGCCGCCCGGGCGCTGCGCCATGCCTTTCACCTGAAACATCGAACATGAAACCAAATGATTTCCGGCTGGTCCACCATCTGCGCGTTCGCTGGGCCGAGGTGGATATGCAAAAGATCGTGTTCAACGCGCACTACCTGATGTACTTCGACACCGCCATCACCGACTACTGGCGCGCGTTGGCGCTTCCGTATGAAGAGGCCATGGCTCAGCTGGGCGGCGAGCTGTATGTCAAGAAGGCCAGCGTCGAATTCCACGCCTCGGCACGCTTTGACGACCGGCTGGCCGTGGCGCTGAAGTGCGAACGGATCGGCAATTCATCCATGGTTTTTACCGGTGCCATTTTCAGGGGAGGGGAATTGCTCATCACCTGTGAACTGGTCTATGTGTTTGCCGATCCGGCATCCCAGACTTCACGGCCTGTTCCACCGGGCCTGCGCAGCCTGGTCGGGCGTTTCGAAGCGGGCGAATCGGTGCTTGACATCAGGCTTGGCGATTGGGCGGAACTGGGGTTGGCTGCAGAACGTATCCGCACGGCTGTGTTTGTGGAAGAGCAGGGCATTGCGCTTGAAAGCGAACGTGATGACGCTGACCGTTCGGCCCTGCATGCCGTGGCCTTCAATGCCTTGGGTCAGGGCGTTGCCACAGGCCGGCTGGTCAGCCAAGGCAACGCTTCGGGAAGGGTAGGCCGCCTGGCGGTGCACCGCGCCCTGAGGGGCGGAGGCATTGGCAGGGCTGTTCTGGATGCACTGGTCGGTGCGGCCCGGCAACGCGGCCATCGCGAAGTCATGCTGAATGCGCAAATCAGTGCCCAAGGGTTTTACCTGTGCGAAGGCTTTGTGGCACGCGGAGAGTCTTTTATCGAGGCGTGCATCCTGCACAGGGAAATGTCCAAGCTGCTTTGAGTGCAAATGCCGAATGAACATTTCAGGGTTTTCGGTCGGTATTCATTGTTCAGCGAGCCCGGCCGTTTTGGTTTGCTTTGAATGTAATCTACAGCTTTTATTTTTTAAATAAAAATACAAACTACCAAGAAATGTCGAAGGACATACTGCATATTGCCGGGATTTCATCAGTACTTGACCGCAAATAGGTCTGCTCCTTCATGTCGATTCGCAAGGATGTTGTTGTTGAAGTTGACTTCAACCCCCTGTCAGCCACCAGTACCGTGCTGCTGCGCGTGCCGTAACCATGTTCAGGAATCTCGACAAAAGCACTGGACAAGGCTATTTCCATAACCTCGGAAACTCCGGTTGACGGCAAAAGGTGAAATGGGGCCGGCGCACGGTTGCCCAGCGCCGTCCAGAGCGGACCTTGCCAAAACTCGTCCTGCGAATTGGCCTTGGCAGCCAGCTGCAACGACGCCTTCAGTGCGTTTTTCAGCGCCAATGTCTTGGGCCACGGTGTATCCAGCGCTGCATTTGACAGCCCGTACACACCAGCTTCCAGCATTTCAGAATGCCATCCCGAGTTGGTAGCGACCGATCTGTTCGTTGTCCACGCCCATGCATTGCGCTGCAGATCACCCAGTACCAGGTTGAACCCGGCGTACCGGTGCTTGTCGCCTTCAAGCAAGGCTGAAAATGCTGCGGCATCGCTGTGCCCCTCAAGCCACCGTGTCACCAGTTCACCCCGGGAAAGCGCGGCTACCTTCGGTTTGGCCTCGCGCACATTGGTCAGGAATGCCACGCGCCCGGCCGGTGTCATTCCCAACCAGGTTCCGCCTGCGCGCTGATCGCGCCCGGAAATGATTTCCTGTCCGCATGCCGTTTGCCAGCGGTCCAGCGGCAACGTCGGGCGATCCAGGAATTCGTCACGATTGGAGGCAATCACCAAGGGCCAGCGCGTCGACACGCCGATGGCGAACGCGATCAGGCACATCCACAAGCCTTTCGCGACATTCGCGACATTCGCGACATGCTATCAGATATCTTCAAGCAAAGGGTAGGGCAGCGGCAGCAACTCCAGGGCCGGGCCTGCCGCGCCGCCCAGTGTCAGGCGCTTCTGCCCGGGATGCGTTGCAGCATCCACCGCTGCTGCGGTTTGAATCGACACGATCGCATCGAATCCGCCAGCCGGATTCGCGGCGGAAGCAGCCACCAGCCCGCAGGGCTGCTCGGCATCCTGCGCATGGAAGACTTCCTGCCCTGGCGCAGCCGCCGCTTCGCCATGAACCAGGTAGGCGCGGCGCTTGAGCGTGCCGCGAAACTGGCTGCGGGCAACGATTTCCTGCCCCGGGTAGCAGCCTTTCTTGAAATTCACGCCGCCGACCGATTCATAGTTGAGCATTTGCGGCACAAAAGACTCGAAAACAGGCTGGCTGATCATGGCAATTCCCGACTGGACTTCAAGCCAGTTCCATGTGTTCAGGTCGATGGCTTTGCCCTCGGGCAACCGGGAGCCGGTCGGCGCGCACCACATCGCCCGCGCCTGGCCGGCGCCGGGATAAAGAAAGATCAGGTTTCCTTCATCAATATCAACCTTGGCCCAAGCGGGATGAGCGCTGGATGCTATAGGATCAATAGCGTTCCCCGCGAGGCCATACAGCTGAAAATCGTCACTGGCATCGCTGAGTTTTGCCTTTGCGCGCATGACAAACATCGACAGCCGCTTCAGCGTTGCGGCCAGAAGGTCGCGGCTGCACACCAGCAAGATTTCTTCTTGGCTTCGCTTGAAAAGCACAAAGCTGGCCTGCATCCGGCCTTTGGCATTGCAAAAGGCGGCAAGCCGGGCCTGCGTCAGTTCCAGTTGCGCAACGTCCTGCGTCAGCTGGCCCTGCAGGAACTTGACGGCATCCTCGCCGACAGCGCGGATGACCCCGAGATGCGTCAATTCAACGACGCCAGAAATTGGAGGGACTGAACTGGTCATGGTCATGAGGGTTTCGCTGTAAGGGTGAAGATGGCCTGAATTATCATTGCCCGGTGCCGGGTGGTATTGATGTTGAAAAGGTAGCTGGGTTGTGCGTCGTGTCTTTACAAGTTTATTGATCTTGCTGTTCACCGCAGCGCTGCTGCTGTTTGGCGCGGCCCTGTGGTGGCTGCACGAGCCCATGTCGCTGCGGCTGCAGCCGGGAAGCCAGGTCGTGGACCTTGAAATCGAGCACGGCACCACGGCCAATGGCGTCGCTGAAGTCGTGGTGGCCAGCGGCGCGGACGTGCCGGTGCTGCTGCTGCAGGCATGGTTCCGTCTGTCGGGACAGGCCCGGCTCATCAAGGCGGGCAGCTACGAAATTGTTCCCGGCACCTCGCCTAGACGACTGCTGAGCATGCTGGTGCGTGGTGAGGAAACGCTGAAAAGCGTCACGCTGGTGGAAGGCTGGACCTTCAGCCAGGTTCTGCAATCGCTACAAAAAGCAGAGCAGCTAACACCCGATACGCTTGCGCTAAGCCCGGAAATCATCATGGAAAAGCTGGGAAAACCAGGGGTTCATCCAGAAGGCCGTTTTTTTCCCGACACCTATACCTATGCCAAGGGCTCCAGCGATCTGGCTGTGCTCAAGCGCGCTGCCCGGGCCATGGACAGGCGACTCGAAGCCGCCTGGACTGTGCGCAGTCCCGACACACCGCTCAAGTCACCCGACGAGGCGCTCATTCTGGCCAGCATTGTCGAAAAAGAAACCGGCAAGCCCTCGGACCGTGGACAAATTGGCGGTGTCTTCACCAACCGCCTTCGCGTCGGCATGCCGCTGCAGACAGACCCGGCCGTCATCTATGGCCTGGGCAGCCAGTTTGACGGCAACCTGCGCAAACGCGATCTCCAGCAGGACACGCCCTACAACACCTACACCCGAACGGGACTGCCGCCCACGCCAATTGCCATGCCTGGCAAGGCTGCCTTGCTGGCGGCAGTCCAGCCGGCACCGACCAAGGCGCTGTATTTTGTCTCGCGCGGTGACGGCACCAGCGAGTTCAGCGAAAACCTTGACGGCCACAACCGCGCCGTCAACAAATACATTCGAGGCCGCTAAAGCACCATGACCCATCACGGCCTGTTCATCAGTTTTGAAGGCATCGACGGCGCCGGAAAGTCAACCCACATCGACGGCCTGGCCAATGCCTTCCGGTCCGGGGGCCGCGCTGTCACCCTCACGCGCGAACCGGGCGGCACCTTGCTGGCTGAAAAGCTGCGCTGCCTCGTGCTCGAAGACGCCATGGACCCGCTGACCGAGTCGCTGCTGATCTTTGCAGCCCGGCGCGACCACGTGGTGCGTGTGATCGCGCCCGCGCTGCTGCGCGGTGAGGTGGTGCTGTGCGACCGCTTCACCGATGCGACCTTTGCCTACCAGGGTGCCGGGCGCGGGTTCGATCTGCAAGTCCTGTCAACGCTTGAACGCTGGGTGCAGGCCGACGAAGGCCTCTTAGGAGACCCGGCGGGCAACCAGCCGATGAAACCCGAGGTTGAAACGGTGATCGAGCCCGACCTGACGATCTGGTTCGACTTGCCGCCTGAGGATGCCGCCTTGCGCCTGGCGGGTTCGCGCGTGCCCGACCGGTTCGAATCGCAGCCGGTGGAGTTTTTTCACCGTGTTGCCCAAGGCTACGTGCAACGCCAGCAGGGCCATGCTGAACGGTTCGCACGCATCGATGCTTCTCAGGTGCGCGATGCTGTCTGGCAGTGCGTTTTGCAAGCGGTGGTTGAAAAGGGATGGCTGGGGGCCGAGGTCTCGGACAAAACATGAATACCTCCAATTTTTCCGCCAAAGCCGGCCGGCGCTTGTCCCCATGGCTGCAAACGCAGCTGGAAAGACTGCTGACCCAGCGCGGCCATGCCTGGCTGCTGGGCGGGCCGTCAGGGCTGGGACAGTTCGAGCTGGCACTGGCGCTGGCCACCGCCTGGCTGTGCGAGCGCCCAACGGCGCAGGGAGCCTGCGGCCACTGCGGCAGTTGCCATGCGGTCGAGGTTCATACGCATGCAGACCTGTGCATGCTGATTCCTGAAACCCTGTCGTTGTCGCTGGGCTGGCCGCTGGACGAAAAAACGCAGGACGACCTGGACGGAAAAAAGCGCAAGCCCAGCAAGGAAATCAAGGTGGATGCGGCGCGCGAAGCCGTCTCGTTCACCCAGTTCACCCGCTCGCGTGGAACGACCAAGGTCGTTGTGGTTTTTCCCGCCGAGCGCATGAACCATGTCACGGCCAACACGCTGTTGAAAACCCTGGAGGAGCCGCCCGGGGCGGTGAAGTTCATCCTGGCAACCGAAGCGGCGCACCAGTTGCTGCCAACGATCCGCAGCCGCTGCCTTGGCCACACCATGTTGTGGCCTGATTTTGAGCAGGCCTTGAACTGGCTTGGCAATGAAACGGCCCGACAGGGTCCTGTTGACAGCAAGCCGCAAAAAGCGGCCCGCCCGACCGATGCGGCCGACTTGCAGACGCTTTTGCGCAGGGCAGGCGGCCGGCCCGCAGACGTGCTCAACTGGGTGCAAGGCAACCCAGCCGCGGAGACAGCGCAGCGATGGCAGGATTTTCCCAGAGCCATGCTTCGGGGCGACGTGGCTGCGCTGTCGGACTGGTCTCCGGCCATGGCGGTCGATGCCTTGCAAAAGCTGTGTCATGACCTTTGGGCTGTCCGGGTGGGTGCGGATCCCCGGTTTTTCGGCACCAAAGACCTGGCGGCAATACCCGAAAGACCTTCCGGCAAAACTGGTTCTCCATCACAAGAACTGTCGGGCACGGGGTTGCATGCGCTTGCAAGCTGGTCCAAGGATTTGAACGCCATTGCTCGCACCGTGGATCATCCTTACAACCCCGGGTTGCTGATCGAATCGCTGGTCAGCCGGGCAAAAACAGCATTGAGTGCCGCATGAGCGGGCATCCAAACGTTCAGAACGATGTGGTCAGCGGGCAGCGTTCCAACCCCCATAAGGCAATCCATGAGTACGAAACCAATTCCCAGTTCTGCAGCGGCACCCCGACCTAGCATCGTCCAGTTGGTGATCAAGGAAAAGGCTGAACTTCATGCTGCCTATATTCCGTTGTTCAAAGAGGGGGGAATCTTCCTTTCGACCCTGCGCGAGTACAAGCTCGGCGATGACGTCTATCTGTTGCTGACGCTTCCAGAGGAAACGCAGCGCCATCCGGTCACCGGCAAAGTCGCATGGATCACCCCGGCCCATGCTGCTGGCAACCAGATTCAGGGAATCGGCATCCGGTTTCCTTCTGACGAGAAATCGCGGATGCTTAAAGCCAAGATCGAGGAAGTCCTGGGTGCCCACCTGACTTCAAACCGTCCTACAAATACGATTTGAATATCATCTACACATTTGAAATCTTTAAATGTTCACTGATTCACACTGCCATCTAAGTTACCCGGAGCTTAAAAAGAATATTTCTGAAATCCGGCAAGCCATGGAGGAAGCCCAAGTGAACAGGGCACTGTGCATTTGCACCCAGCTTGAGGAATTTGATGAAGTTCATCAGCTTGCAACTACCTACGACAATTTTTGGTGCACTGTTGGTGTACATCCTGACAATGAAGGCATCCAGGAACCCGCCGTCGACGATCTTGTAATGCGCGCAAAACTCCGAAAGGTCGTAGGAATTGGAGAAACAGGCCTGGACTATTACCGGCTCGGTGGGCGCTCGATTTCCGACATGGAATGGCAACGCGAACGTTTTCGGGTTCATATTCGAGCTGCTCGTCTGACTGGAAAACCTCTTGTTGTCCACACGCGAAGCGCCTCCGACGATACGATTGCCATCCTCAAGGAAGAAAATGCCATTGACTTCAAGGAAGGCGGGCAGGTGCGCGGTGTCTTTCACTGTTTTACCGAAACTCAGACGGTGGCAAGAGCCGCCCTGGACCTAGGTTTCTACATCTCTTTCTCTGGTGTCATTACATTCAAAAATGCGGGCGATATTCGTGAAGTGGCGCGTTTTGTGCCTCTTGACAGACTTTTGATCGAAACGGACAGTCCCTATCTGGCGCCCATGCCTTACCGGGGGAAAACCAATAACCCGTCTTACCTCCCTTGGGTGGCAAAACAACTTGCGGAAATCCGGCAGGAATCGCTTGAAGTGATTGCCAGCGCCACCAGTCGAAATTTTGAACAGCTCTTTACCGGGGTGAATGCATGAGTCGGTTTCTTGCCCACTGCGTTAAAACACTGTGTCTTGTATTTTTTCTTTCAGGTAACGGCTTGGCGAGAGGGGGCTCTTTTGAGGATTTTTTCAATGCCATCAGGCAGGACAATGCAGGAAAGGTCAGCGAACTGCTTGCCAGAGGGTTTGATGCCAATACGACGGATGCCAGGGGCCAGACCGGCTTGTATCTGGCCCTGCGAGAACCGTCGCCAAAAGCTACCCAGGTTTTGTTGGATTGGCCGAAAACCGACGTCAACAAACTCAATGCGCAGGGCGAAAGTATTTTGATGCTGGCAGCACTCAGGGGACAACTGGAGTTAGCGGACAGGCTTGTCAAAAAAGGAGCCGACGTGAACAAAACGGGCTGGACACCGCTTCATTACGCTGCCAGCGGCGGACATGCGGCGCTCATTGGCTTGTTGCTAGAAAACAGCGCCTACATTGACGCCGAGTCCCCTAATGGATCAACCCCACTGATGATGGCCGCCATGTATGGGTCCGAGGCTTCCGTCAAACTACTGCTTCAGGAAGGCGCTGATCCGAAACTGAAAAACCAGCAAGGACTCACAGCCCTGGATTTTGCCCAGCGCGGAAAAAGGCCGGATTCCATTGAAGCGATTGCAGCAGCGATAAGAAGCAAACAGTCAAACGGCCGATGGTGAATGACTGACTTTACGAAGTCACAACTGACATTACCTCGCCGTTACCCGAACCCCTTCGCGCACCCGGTCGTCCGGATGCACGATCACCCGCTCGCCCGGTTGCAGGCCGGAAAGCGCTTGGGCGGCCAGGCCGCTGCGCTGGCCAACTTCCACGCGGCGCTTGACGGCCTTGTCCTGCTCGACGGCGAATACCGCCCAGCCGTTGCCGTCGCGGAACAAGCTGCTCGCCGGAATCTGCAGCACGTCGTCGGCCCCCCATACGATGAAACTCGCTTCCACACGGTAGCCGTCGCCCAGGCGCTGCCACTGCTGCTGCGGTGAAGTAAAAGCGGCGATCACCCAGACGCGCTGCTCTTCCACGCCCAGGGCAGACACCTTGGTGAAGCCCGCCGGCTCGATCACGCGCACAACGCCTTCAAGCACGCCTTCCCCGCCCCAGCGCTCAAAGACGACGCGAGTGCCGGGTTTCAATCGCACGGCGTCGGCCGAGAGCACATCCACTTCGACTTCAAGCGTGCGCGGGTCGCCGATCTCGATCAGCGGCTGGCCGGTGGTCACTGTGCCTTCGCTCTTGCGCGGGATTTTCAGCACGCGTCCGGCCACTGGCGCGCGAACAGCTACCAGTCCGGTGCTGCTGGAACTGGCGGCGTAATGCAAGGCGGCGCGGGCGGCTTCGAGTTCGTGGCGCGCGGTGGCAGCGGCAAACTGCGCCGAGCGGAGTTCGGCGGCGCTGCGCTCGGCCTCGCTGGCGGCGCGGTCCTCGGCCGTGCCGGAGACAAAACCGCCCGGGCGCAACTCGCGCACGCGCTGCAGCTCTTTTTGCGCCAGCGTGGCCGCGCTGGTGGCCGCCTGGACGCGCTGCTCGGCCGCGCTCAGAGTGGCGGCTGTGGCGGCGATGCGCGCCTGCGCCTCGGCGCGCCGGCGCGGGTCCAGCACCTCGGCGCGCATCGGCTCCAGTTCAACCAGCGTGGCGCCGCGCTCGACAGCCTGGCCGACATCGAGCGGCACGCGCCGGGCATAGCCATTGACAGGCGCGGCCACCACATAGCGCTCCTGCACCCGCGTGCGTCCCTCCTGTTCGATGGTCACACGAAGCGGCGCGCGCTGCGCCGTGCCCACATCCACCTCGATAGGCTGCGGGCGAAAGCCCAGGAACAGGCCCACGGCAATCAGAAAGGCCAGAAATACAAGCGCGAGGCGGCGGCGAGAGGGTGCGCTGAGGTTCATGAATATCACTCCGCCGCCTTGAGCACGGCAATCAGGTCCAGTTGATCGAGCCGGCGGCGTACCGCCAGCCCCGAGAGCACGGCCGCCACCAGCACCACGGCGGCGGCAAAAGCATAGGTCTGCGGCACCAGCACCACCGGCACGCGAAAGAGATCGTTTTGCAGCGTGCGGGCAATGAAGTAGCACATGCCCCGCCCCAGCCACAGCCCCAGCGGAATCGCGATCAGGGTCAGCAGGCCGAGTTCGCCCAGCAGGATATAGCCGATCTCGGCCCGGGTGAAGCCCAGCACCCGCAGGCTGGCCAGTTCTCGCCCGCGCTCGGTCAGGGCGATGCGGGCGCTGTTGTAGATCACGCCGAAGGCGATGATGATGGCGAACACGGTGGAGACATAGGTGAAGAACAGCATGGTCTCCTTCATCACCCGGTTGAAATTGCGGATTTCCTGCATGCGCTCGGCCACGCCCGCCACGCGCGGCATGGCTTTCAATTTCGAATACACCGAGTTCAACTGCGCGCTGTCAATGCTCAGATAGGCGCCCGAGAGCGTCGGGCCTTCCTGCATGAAGTGGTTCAGCGCGGCCAGGTCCATATAGGCCGACACGCCGATGTATTCGCGCACCAATCCAGCCACGACGGCTTCGCGCACCGGCCGGCTGCCTTCGAGGACTTCCACCACCACCTTGTCGCCCACGCGCACGCCCAGGAACGTGGCCAGGAAATCGGTCAGCATGATGCCTTCGGCGGGCAGGGCCACTGGGCGCAGCTCGGCATCGAGCAGGCGCTGGATGTCCCCGCCCGGCTCGAAGCCCCGAATGCCGGTGCGGTAGCTGCGCATGCCGTGGCGCAGCCGCACTGGAACGGCGCGCACCACCTCCACATGCCGCACGCCAGGCAGGCTGGCCAGCTCGAAACGGGCGCGGTAGGCGGTGGGGTCGGTGAAGGTGAGCGACAGGTCTTCGCGCTGGGCCATGCCGAACTGGATGTTGACCATGTAGCTCACCGTGTCGCGCTGGAACAGGCCCGTCAGGATCATTCCGCAAGCCATCGCGATGCCCACCAGCGTCAGCAGGGACTTGAAGGCCTGGCGATGTATGTGGCGGATGATCATCCGCGTGGGCTGCGAGAGCCAGCGCTTGAAGCCGAGCCGCTCCACCCAGCTCTCGCGGTAGCGCGCCGGCGGCTCGGGGCGCATCGCCTGGGCTGGTCGCAGGCTGGCCGCGCGCCACACCGCCAGCACGGTGCCGACCCCGGCGGCGAGCCCGGTGGCCAGCGCAGCCTGCAATAGGGTAGTCGGCCGAAGCGTGAATTCCAGGTAGGGGAAATGGTAGAACTCGGTGTAGATGCCTGAGAGCGCCCGGCCCAGCCACACGCCCAGCGCCGTGCCACCGACCATGCCCAGGCCGACGATCATCGACACCAGTTTCAGGTAATGCCCGAGTACAGCCAGGTTGCTGTAACCAAAGGCCTTGAGCGTGGCCACCTGCTCGCGCTGCATCGCCACCAGGCGACTGATCACCACGTTGAGCAGGAACGCGGCAATGCCGAGAAAAATCACCGGAAAAAGGCGCGCCAGCGTGCCCAGCTGCTGCAGCTCCTGGCTGAGAAACCGGTGCGAGAGCTGATCCTCGCGCCCGTAGGCCCCCAGCCCGCCGTAGGGTTTCAGCAATTCGTCGATACGGTCGATGACGGTCCCGGGATGGGCCGCCGGGCTCAGGTCCAGCGCCAGATTGTTGAATGCGCCCTGCATGTCGTAGGCCTGGGCGAGAGCCCGCCGGCCCATCCACATCACGCCGTAGCGCTTGTAGTCGGGAAAGGCCGAGCCGGGGCGCATCTGCTGGATGAACTCGGGCGAAAGCGCCATGCCCACCAGGGTCAAACTCTGGCGCCGGCCGTTCAAGATGGCGGCAATGCGGTCCCCGAGCTGCAGCGCATGGGCCTGCGCAAACGGTGCGCTCACTACCACCTCGTCGAGTCGGCTGGGTGAGGGCAGCCGGCCCTGGCGCAAGTGCAGGGCGTTGAGCCCATGGCGGCCACTTTCGGACACCGACACCATCAGGCCCGTGACCGGCTCGGCGAAGTCCGGCATGTCCAGGCGCACCGGAACCATCACCCGCGTCTCTGCCTGCTCGACGCCGCTGATCGCCTCGATGCGCTGTCGCAGGGATTCG
Source organism: Polaromonas sp. (assembly GCA_028292345.1). GTDB lineage: Bacteria > Pseudomonadota > Gammaproteobacteria > Burkholderiales > Burkholderiaceae_C > Polaromonas. Next base: position 20,775 of record JAQGMN010000398.1, read on the forward strand.
GGCGCGCGCTTGAGGCTGGCGAACACCTCGGCGAAGCGGTAATCGCGGTAGTACGTGGACTGGGTCGCCTGCAGCGCACCCAGCGTGGACAGGAACATGATGAAGGTGCCCACGCCGCACATCACCACCAGCGCAATCGCCAGCGCCTGGCTTTTCATTTGCCACAGGTCGCGCCAGAGCTTGCGGTCCAGCGCTTTCACCAGCTCAGCTCCGTGGCGGCCTTTTTGTGGACATTGCACTCGACACGCGCCACCAGGCCGTCCCGAAAATACACCACCCGGTCGGCCATGGCAGCGATCACGGCGTTGTGGGTGATCACCACTGTGGTGGTGCCCAGCTCGCGGTTCACCCGTGCGATCACGTCGAGAACCAAGACGCCCGTCTGGGCGTCTAGCGCGCCGGTGGGCTCGTCGCACAGCAGCACCTGCGGGCGCTTGGCAATGGCGCGGGCAATGGCCACGCGTTGCTGCTCGCCGCCAGACATCTGGGTGGGGAAGTGGTCCAGTCGCTCGCCCAGACCCACGCGCTTCAAGGCTTCCTCCGGCGCCATTGGATCGCGTGCGATCTCGGTGACCAGGGCGACGTTCTCCCGCGCGGTAAGGCTCGGAATGAGGTTATAGAACTGGAACACAAAGCCGACATGGGCGCGGCGGTAGTGTGTCATGGCCGCGTCGTTGTCCAGATGCAGGTCGTGGCCGGCGTAGCGCACGGTGCCGCTGCTGGGGGCGTCAAGCCCGCCGAGGATGTTGAGGAGGGTGGATTTGCCGCTGCCCGAGGGTCCGAGCAGCACCACAAACTCGCCCGAATACAGGTCCAGATCGACGCCGCGCAGGGCCTGCACCTGCACCTCGCCCATCTGGTACACCTTCGTCAGTGCTCGGGCCTCGAACAGGACGCGCTGGCTTGCGGCTATGGGTTGCTCTGGATCAGTCATGGGCGATCCGAAAGATGCGGATTCATCAATTATTGAGGAATGGGGTATTTTTGATATCACCTCTTTTTTTGGCTGCCTGGCCCCAAAGGGTCAGCCACACGGAAATGCAATGAGCAACACCAGCCATGTTGTTCCGCGCACATTACCCAGGTCGCATATCCAGCAACTTCAACGAGTTTTTTTCATGCTGGGTTGAAGTGTTGACGAAGAATATGACAAATCACTGACGCGCTATAGACTGCCAATTTCCGAACAGAGCGCTACGACCACATTTCATCAGCGCAGCACCAGCACGGGAAGCGGGCTTTCGATGATGACGTTCTTGGTGTGCGAGCCGAACACGAATTTTCCCACCCGGCTGCGCCCGTGCGTGACCATGACGATCATGTCGGCGCCTGTTTTTTGCGCCTCGTCAACAATGGTCTTATCCACCGTATAGGAAGTGACATGATGGGCAGTGAACTGCACCCCTTTGGCTGTAGCGCGCTTTTCGAACTGCCCGAGCAAGGCGGCAGCGTGCGCTTCATTTTTGGCTTCATGGTCCTTGATGCGATGGATGAACTCATCACCACGCGGTGCGTTCGTGGAAAGCGGCAGATCAGGCTCGACCACAAAGCCGGTGATGCGCGCGCCCAATTGAAGCGCAAGATCAATGCTGCCATCCATCGCACGGTGGGAGAGTTCGGAGCCGTCAACGGGCACGAAAAGATGTTTGTACATAGGGTATGAATCCTCAACAAAAAATCCTAATGAGCGCCTGTGCCTCAGACATCAGGCGCCACGCTGAAAGTTAAGTGTAGCCAGTTCATAAAATCCTGATACGCGAGGATGAAGCGCCAGTGTCAACAGCATGTAAATTGCCGGGTTGAAACAATATTCAAGGATAAAAATTATGTTAGGTTGATTTGTTGAGTGAAGGAGTTGGTCTGGATGCGGTTAGGGGTTGTCGGTAGATTAAGTTGCTGGCGTCTTGAGCGCAGGCGGCGGTCTACCTTGGCGATCTTTTCTCTTGTGAACGCGTTGAAAACGCGTGTTGTGTCCGCCCAGCAAAAAAGCCTCAACGCAGGGATGCCTAGCCATTAGCTTAAAGTGTTGATGGCTTGGGTTTCAAAGCTGAGCTTGATTGAAGGTCGCACCTGTTATGGGTGCGACCTTTTTATTTGACCGAGCTATGCCGGTATCACCCTCAAAGTACAGAACGTCTTCAAGTGCAATCGGCGCCTTGACCAATCCCAGGCGCTAGCAGGTGTCTGTTTGTCATCCCCCACTTTGCAGTAGTTGTAAAAGACTCTGAATATCTCCAGCACGTTGGTGAGGTTTTCTGGGCTGTAGGCGCTATAGCCATACCAGGTACGACGGGCAGCGCTGGCAGTCGCAATGGAACGTTCTGCCAAGGACAGGCGCCGGCGAGCTTGCATGAAGAACCTGTCTACCGCGTGCAGGCTGGATTTCAAGTACAGATTTGCTCGATGGTCTTCGTCATAGACGCCCAAGTCTGTGAGCCAGCACATCTTTTTGGCAGGCTCACTCATATTGGGTACTGGATGCGACAGCCAAACGTCCCCAAACTCGCCGATTTCTTTCGGATTAGCCATCTCCTCTTTCATTAGGAGAAGCTTTACGGCTTTCAAAGGAAGCCCCGGATTGGCTGCCGAGGCTTCGGCCGATCGAGCTTTCGACTTGCTCGCTGCGGACTCCTTTTGGGTAACCGTGGCGTCTTTCATGACCGAGACGAACCAGGCATCGGCAGCCCGCTGTTTAACCCGCTCGGCGAAGGACCCCAAAAAGGCCGCACGCATGCCACTGTCCTCGTCCATGTAACAGCGAACCTTGTCAGCGCCTTGCTGCAAGGTGGTCAGCAGGTGGAAATGGCCGTGCATGGTGTACTGGTCTTTGATTTGAATGCCTTGACGGGGGAGCGCCGTATCGGTATCGGCCTCTTCAGCTTCAATGTCCTCCCGGGCCTGGCTTTGCGCATACTCAGCGGTAATGTCCTGCTCCAACCCTTCTTCGAAGGCCGCAGTTTTCAGTTTCCTGGCTTTGGACCTATGGGTTTTGGAGGCTTCAATCGACGCCGCATAGCCCGTAGAGAGCCAGACTCGCGCGTACTGGCGGTACGCCTCGTACTCAGCCAAGTCACCGTTGGTAGCAGCTTCCTTCTCGACTGCGTCAGCGTCCATTGAGGGGTTGAAGTTCAGGTTAAACCCAAACACATACCCTGACACAAGGTCAGCGCTGCCAATCGCAGTCAGGGCCACGTTGCGTCGGTCTCTGCGGTTTGACCAATTGGCGTTGTGTATCTGCCGGTCGACTGCGATGTACATGGAGGGCAGCGCCATCCCTTGGACCAGTTGTCCCTCTCGATAGCCAGCGAAGGCCATGCACTGGCGGTGGATTAGCGCAATCTTGCCGTAGATGCTGGTGGGTGCCAGCCCCGTGACCTCGGCAATGCGGTTCAAGGGCATTTTGTTCATCAAGAGCGAGGACACATCCCGGTTCTTGTGTGGCTTGCGCTGGCGAGCCTGGGGCGCGGCCTTTCCTGCGAATGTCTTTCCACAAACATTACAGCGCCAGCGTGGGGTTCCTGATGGGGTCTTGCCGTTGCGCACGTAAAAGCCGGTGGTGGTTACTGGCACGCCATGGCTTGTACATGTCTCATTGGGGCAACGCGGCGCTGAGCTATCAAAAATGTGGGCCGACAGTAAGCTGCCAGCGAACACAGGTTGACGCCATCTGTCAAGGCTGTGCAGGTTGCCAGCGGTAAGGCAGCAATTCTGCGATCTGGCTGTTTTTCTGTGTGGGCAGCCGCATCAAGACATCTTTGAGGTAGGCTTAGGGGTCATGCCCGTTGAGCCTGGCGCTCTGGATCAAGCTCATGATGGCCGCAGCGCGCTGGCCGGCCCTGAGTGACTCGGCGAACAGCCAGTTCGAGCGGCCTACGGCCACGGGCCGGATCTGGTTTTCCACACAATTGTTGTCGATGGGCACTTGCCCATCGACCAGGAAACGCGTGAGCGCGCCCCAGCGCCGCAAGCTGTAATCGAGCGCCTTGGCCGTGGCCGAGCCGTCCAGGATTTGGCTGCGCTGCAACGCCATCCACTGGTGCAGCGCATCGGCCAGTGGCTTTGACCGGGCCTGGCGGATTCGCTGGCGCT